>JANZQE010000268.1:0-14969 GCA_038040705.1 Clostridium sp.
ATTAAAAAGTTCTTTGAAGATTTGAATAGTCTCGGTAATGTAACACAAGTTAAAATATCAACTAAATATTTTAATACTAAACTAGAGGAGCTCTACCTTTTTTATGAATATAAATTAAAAATACAGGAAGATTTAGAAGAAAAAAGAAGAATAAGAGAATAGTAAAAAATCACTCTTAACTGAGTGATTTTTTACTTTCAACGCTTAGAAATTATTCTGCCATTTCTAAAGCTATTTTCATCATATTAGTAAATGCACCTTGTCTTTCATCTGAGGTAGTTAGCTCACGAGTTACTAAATTATCCGATACTGTTAATAAACAAGCTGCTTTCTTACCCGATATATTTGCATTATGAAATAGTGCAAAAGATTCCATTTCTACTGAAGTACAACCGTGGTTTTTATAAATATCTTTATAATCATCAAAATTTTCACGATAAAATACCTCAGAGGAGTGCACTATATGTTTGTGAACTTTAATATTAAGTTCCCCTGCAATTTTCTCTAATTCACTATTTAAGTCTTTTGATGCAGCAATAGTATCATATTCATACCCACTTTGTACTTTTGCATAAGTAGATTCACTCCAAGCCTTCGTTGCTAAGATAACATCATATAAGTTTAAATCAGCGGTGTAAGCACCACATGATCCTATTCTTATAATATTTTCTACACCATAAAAATTATATAGCTCGTAAGAATATATGCCAATGCTAGGCATACCCATACCACTAGCCATAACCGAAATCTTACGTCCTTTATATGTACCCGTGTATCCAAATACATTGCGAACATTATTAAATTTCTGAACGTTCTCTAAAAATGTCTCTGCTATAAATTTAGCCCGTAATGGGTCCCCTGGCATTAATACAGTTTTTGCAATAATTCCTTCTTCTTTTACTTCAATATGTGCTGTTGGTATCATATTGAAACCTCCTTATATTTATATTTGGTTTAAAATGTACAATATTTATTTCCATTTCCTATAATTTTCTTTCTTTTAATAAGTTTTTTATACGGCTTGTAACATCTAGTAGTGGAGCTATGGATTTATCATGATTTAAGTTGTCTATTATGTTAGCTATAAACTGTGACAAATCAACTTCACGGAACCATTTAGCTTCTTTTACTTCTTTAGGAAGATATGTTAAATTAGTTGAATAAATTTTTTCAATTAAGCCCTCTTCATAAAACCTATTGAATTTTTCAATGCCTTCAGTAAACAAAGCAAAAGTGGCTGTAACAAATATCCTTTTTGCTTTACGTCTTTTGAGTTCTAGTACTATATCGAATATGGATTCCCCTGAAGCTATCATATCATCAACTATAAGCACGTCCTGCCCTTTTATTTCTCTTCCCATATATTCATGCTGAACTATTGGGTTTCTTCCATTTACTACTTTTGAATGGTCTCGCCTTTTATAGAAAAGCCCAATGTCAAGACCAAGTACACTTGAATAATACACTGCTCTATCCATTGCACCAGTGTCTGGGCTTATTACTAACATCTTTGCCTTATCTATCAATAAATCTGGCTCCTCTTGCAAAATCGTTTTCACTATTTCATATGTTGGGTATAAATTGTCAAAAGATATAAGCGGTATTGCATTTTGAACATTTGGATCATGGACATCAAAGGTTATAATGTCATTAACCCCTAATTTTTCTAGTTCTTTAAGTGCCATAGCACAATCAAGAGATTCTCTATGCTTTCTTTTATGCTGCCTGCTTGCGTATAATAATGGCATTATAACGGTTATTCGTTTTGCCTTTCCACCTAAGGCAGACAAAACTCTCTTTATATCTTGAAAATGATCATCTGGACTTTTGTGATTCTCAAAACCAAACATTTTATATGTACAGCTATAATTTCCTACATCACATAATACAAATATATCTTTCCCTCTAACGGTATCTTCTATAATGATTTTACCTTCACCGTTTGAGAATCTAATATCTTTCATTTTTATGAGAAAGGATTGCTTTTCACCCAGACCGTAACCTATAGGTTCACTTACATAGTTACTTCGCTTTTTCATTAAAATATCGTTAATTCTATTTCCTAGTTCAGAGCTACTTTCTAGTGCTATAATTCCTATATTACAGTAAGGAACGTTGGACGCCTCTTTAATATCCATATAATACCTCCTTTAACCCAAATACTACTCCTCTATAATATTACCATATAAACAATGTAAAGGAACCCCAAAATCGTAAATTCTACTTAGATATGCGAAAATATATTTAATATCTAATATTAATGATTTTATCTATATGTTATAATTGTATAATGTTCAACGTTACATACAATTATAGATTGGAGATATGATATCAATGCAGAGCGATGAAAATACAACGAATTTTATAACAGCATTAGACTCGATTTCACCTAAAACAAGTTTAGATATTTATTTTTTATTTTATAAAGATGAATTATTAGTTAAATCTAAAGATAACATTACAACAATACCCACCCTTATTGACTTAGAAAATTTAGATCTATCTGATGTTCATTACCTGGGATCTCTAAATGGTCTAAATTGCTTTTGTGGTAAGTTAACTAAAGAGACCATTATTCCTAGCAGTATGTATTTAAGTAATCTAAAATCATTAGCTCCCCAGTTATCCGAAAAAATATTTTGGATTGCAGGAAGAGCTATTCAAATAGTGAATTTTTATACTGATCACAAATATTGTGGTAAATGTGGTACTGTAACACACGTTATAGATGGCGAAATAGCTATGATGTGTCCTAAATGTAACTTTGTAAACTACCCAAGGATATCCCCTGCCATAATTGTGGCTGTAGTTAAGGATCAAGAAACTTTACTTCTTGCACACAATAACGGATTTCCAAAGGATTTATATAGTGTAGTTGCTGGATTCGTAGAAGTTGGAGAAACTTTTGAGGAATGCGTTTCTCGCGAAGTTTATGAAGAAACAGGAATCACTGTCAAAAACATAAAATATTTTGGGAATCAGCCTTGGCCCTTTCCAAATTCTCTAATGATAGGATTTACTGCAGAGTATGCAAGTGGAGAAATTAAAGTGGATGGTAAAGAAATTGGCAGTGCAGACTTTTTTACTGCAAGTAATATGCCTTTAATCCCAGACAGTATAAGCATAGCTAGAAATCTCATTATCTGGTTTACTGATAATTATTAGGTTAAATATTAGGTTAAATAAAATAAATAGAAGTTAGAATTCTTAATTCACAGCGAATTTGATTCTAACTTCTATCTTTTTTTAATATATTCAACAAATTTTGTCTCCTTAAACAATACTGGAAATTTAATGATTTAATTCCATGATTTTGTGTTATAATTTTAGACATATAAAAGAATATAACAACGAAAAGAGGTTAATGATGAATAAAAAAGAATTAGCAGGCATAAGAAAAGAGTTTAAATTAGATAGTGGCATGATGAAAATCCAAGAAATTTATAGTGTTTATCTTAAAAAAGATAATGTGCAAATTGACTTTGAGCCAGTAATTTATTCGGAATTTGATTTTTTTGACAGAATGGAGATTGATAAAAAAGAATTATTTTTAGCGAATTTTAAGAAAGTACTAACTGGTGCTTTTGATACTAAAATTTTCGAACTTAATTTTGAAAATATAGAGGAAGAAAATAATACTCAAAGTCTTTTAAGTAGTGCTTTAAAAGAGAATAATAAAATAGAAATTCAGAGCTACATAAATAAGCTTATTGAAAAAATTACAGCTAACTATAAATATGATACTGATGTGGTTGTTTCTTTTATTAAAGCAGAGTATTGGCTCGGATCAAACCATAGAAATTTAGATGCGGATGAAAGTATTGATGATGCAGTACAAGCCTTTAATTTCATTTTATCAAGTGTAAATAAAATAGATATTCCAAAAAGAACTCTGAAGTATGATTATAATGATAAAGAATTTAAAGCAAATTCCGCATTAGATACAGTGATAAATCTTAATACCCCTTTAGAAGGATTCATGTTCCCTAGCATTACCGATGGGTATTCAGATATCAATAAAATTTTATATTATGCTTCAAAACCTAAAGAACTAAACATCTCCTTTATTGAGAATGTTCTTAACTGTGGTTTTAAATTTACTGCAGAAGACGAAAAAAATTGCTTTGGTGATATATTGAAATCTATAATTGGAGATAAAATTAAGCCTGAACTTATTCAGGATATTTATGCTAATATATATGAGCTTGCACAGCAAGGAGATGAAAGTGAAACGCCTACTCTTGGAATCATGGATGTTAAAAACATACTAAATAATTGTGATGCAGAGATTATGTGTGATATAGATACTGCATTTGAAGAAACCTGTGGTATAAGTTATGATTTTAAGATAAATAATATTATACCTGATTTTAATTCAAAATCCATAAAGGTTACTTGTGAGACTGCAAATATTACTTTAACTCCTAAGGATTTAAATTCAGTTAAACAGGTAAAAAATAAGGATGGCAGAAGGTGCCTACTTATTGAAATAGATGAAGATATTATCTTAGAGGGATTTAAATTAGAAACTGAAGAGTTTTAATAAAAAGGAGAACATTAGTGCATACGAAACAGCATTAATATTCTCCTTTTTTTCTATATTTATTTTTAGGCCTACCCACTTTACCATATTCCATTTCAACAACAAGTTTTTGTTCTTTTTCTAAATAATCTAAATACCTTCTAGCAGTTATTCTAGAAACCCCAATATTCCTTGCCATCTGTTCAGATGTAAAGGTATTATCTTTCATGTCAGATATACCCACTAAAACTTTTTCATAAGTGTATTGATTAAAACCCTTAATATCTCCTATATAATCATCATATTCGATAACATGTTTATTCTCTTTCATGGTATATTTATCGATAATTCCCTGGTCCATACTATCAATGTTTTTAAAACTATTCTTTCTGCTTCTAAATTGAAGCAGTGCTTCTTTAAACCTATTGAATATAAAGGGCTTTACTAAATAATCCACTGCGCCGTATCTAAAGGCCTCTTCTATAGTTTCTGTGTTTCTATCTGCTGTTATTAATATAGCATCACATTTAAAATCTTCTAGTCTTACCCACTTTAATAAATCTATGCCTTTACCTTGTGGTAAAAAAACATCTAATAATATTAGATCGATTTTACCACTTACTATAACTTCTTTTGCCTTTTCAAGTGAATTAACTGAAGCATACAGTTCAAAACCTTCTACTTTTTTTAAAAATTTTTCATTAATCTCTCTAACCATTGGGTCATCCTCAACAATAAGAACCTTAATCATTCTTTCTACCCCTTTTCATTGGTATACATATATCCCATATAGTTCCATTATCTTGTGTGATATTTATACTTCCACCGGCATCTTTTATTATTTTCTTAACAATACTCAGACCAAAGCCTCTATTACCTTCTTTAGTTGTAAATCCAGGATTAAAAACACTCCCTAATATATCTTTGCTAATTCCAGGTCCGTTGTCCTGAATCCTGATTGTAAGTGCTGTACTATTGGAATTTAAAAGTACATAAAGCTTACCATTCTCAATTTTAACCAATTCGTCGATAGAATTTTCTATTAAATTTCCGATAACAGAACATATTTCGTCTGCTGTTATAGTTTTAGGAATTTCATCTATATAAGAATTCGAATCAATTTCTATAGAAATTTTAGCCTCTGTTGCCTTATTATACTTGGCAAGTAGTATCCCAGCTATATGAACATTTTTGATTCTTTTGCTAAGAGTGTCAGAAACTTCTTGTCTTACTTTAGATATATCACTAATGTACTCAATCACCTCATCATACTCTTCTAATTGTATAAGTCCAGAAATGGTATGAAGTTTATTCATAAATTCATGATTTTGTGCTCTTAAAGCAGAAGTCATTTTTTTTATACCAGTTAATTCTTCTGCCATACGCTTAACTTCTGTTAAATCCTGAAAACTAGATACAACCCCTATAATTTCCTCTTTAGGATTTCTAAGTAAGCTGTGACTGCAAATAAGAGTTTTATCGTGGCACATTTTAAGCTCTTGGTTATATACTGCTTCTTCTGATTTAAGCGCTTCCATAAATTCATCAGAATACTTACTGTTCAAATCAGAAATATTTTTACCTATATCCTCATCCTCTAGATTTAACATTTCCTTAGCCATTTTATTGAAAAGGATTACTTTACCATTACTGTCTATAGCTATAATACCATTTTTGAGACTCTGCAAAATTAAATCCTTTTGTCCGAGAAGAAGAGCTATTTCCTTTGGTTCTAATCCAAATATACTTTTCTTTATCGAATTTGAGAGTAGTGCCGCAGCCAATATTCCAAGTAGGAGTCCACCTATTAAAGCTATCTTTAAATAAAACATGTAAATACTGAGTTCCGCATATACAGTAGCTGTTAAAAGGCCAACTAAAACCGCCCCCACTTGCTCACCATTGTAATATATAGGTACGAAGGCTCTTAATGCAGAGAACAGCACATTTTTGTCCTTAGCCACATAAGATTCGCCTTTTTTTAGAACAAGTTCTTCTCCACCATCAGCATATTTTCTACCTAAGGAACGTCCATATGGATAAGAGTATTTTATGCCATCCATATCCATAACTATAATATACTGAAATCTTGTTTTTTCTCTGAAGCTTTCAATAGTATCCTGAACGGTTTTGTAATCTTTTGAGGACGCTAGTGTTTCTTCTATCTTATCAATAGAGGCAATTGTTACAGCTAAATCCATCGCATTATTTCCCATTTGAGTTTCTACAGAATTTTGAACTTGATAATAAGAAACAATTCCTATAACACCGATTACAATGAGTATTATAATGCTTATGAATATTGTTAATCTATACTGTAATTTCAATAATACTTCACCTCAAATTATAATTATTCTAATATTGCTTTGTTTAACCCATCCTTAATAGCCTTAATAAGTGCCTTACTTGTATACGTAGCTCCTGCCACAACGTCAACCTCTGAAGAATTTTCCTTTATTACTCTTGCTGGAATTTTTTCATATACTATATCAGCTACTACTGGAGTTTCTTGCTGTTCTAATATCACAATTTCTTTTATATCATATTGGTCCGTTACTACTTGCACCTTTATATTACCAATATGGCCTTCAGCATTCCCCTCATAGGTTCCGTCTTAATATATAATAGGTTTAGCCCCACAAGAAATTAATGTAATTGCTAAAACAATTGTTAAAGTTAACTTTAATGTTTTTTTCAAATAAGTCTCCTCCTTATTATTTCATATACATTTTTAGGAGTTCCTAGCCATTAATATAAGTATATCATTTTTAAACTACTATGTCATTTACTGTGTCTTATTTCCACGGACAAAATATACCCTCTGCTATATCAATTATTATAAAGAAAAGTAGTCCAATTATACTTAAAATTAAAATGCCAGAATACATTTGGATATAGTTAATCCTCATCCAAGAATCCATAATAAAATACCCCATTCCATATTCAGTTCCAAAATTCTCAGTAAAGAATAAAACAGATATTGCTGTACCTATGCTTAATCTAAGTGATGTTAGTATAGCATTAAGTATTCCTGGGAAAATAATTTCTTTTGCTATTTGATAATTTGTTGCCCCTAGGGAATACATAGGATAAAAAACTTCTTCGGGAATATTTTTAACTTCGTCGCGGATATTAACCACTACGGGAAAAAAAGTAATTAAAAATATCATAACTATTTTTGTTAAATCTCCCAAACCAAAAATAAGCATTACTATAGGAAGTAATGCAATCTTAGGGACTGGGTAATTAAAATATACAATTGGTGACAATATTAAATCAATTTTCTTAAAGTAACCCATTAAAATCCCTATTGGAATCCCTATTGCAAGTGTAAACAATAGGCCTAATATTATCCTATTAAAGCTGTATACAACATGAATTGCTATGTCATTATTAAATGTGTTAAATATATTCAATAGTATTGTAAAAGGCTGTGGAAATAGTGCCTTATTAATAAACATAGCTATTATTTGCCACAATCCAAAAATAATAAAAAAAGCAACCCCAAAGTTAACTACCTTATTTTCTTTAAGTCTCATTTTTTTCTATCTCCTTTAAGAATTCCCCTAAGTTTACTGTTCATATGTATGTACTCTAAATCCACTGAATTATTCTCTGCTGCAAACAGTGGATTGCGAATAACCTCTAGTATTTTCCCTGGAGTCGAAGAGATTATAGCTATATCGTGTGCTAAATATATTGCTTCCTTAATATCGTGGGTTACAAGAATAGTGGTAACTTTGTGTTCTTCCCAAACTTCTAAAAATAATTTTTGAACTTCCTCTCTAGTCATAGCATCTAATGCAGAAAAAGATTCATCCATTAAAAGCAGTTCAGGTTTTAGAAGTAATGCTCTAGCCATAGATACTCTTTGCATTTGTCCTCCGCTTAGTTCATTTGGGTACCTTTTAATAAGTTCCTCAAGGCTTAACTCCTTTAACAACTTTTTATAAAAATCAATATCTATATTTTTCTTACCATCCTTAATTTTAGCTGAGAGAAATATATTTTCTTCTACTGTTTTCCATTTAACTAGTCCATAATTCTGAGGAATTAAACCTATTCTATGTATTTTCGGGTCTACTTTCTTTCCATCTATTAAAACTTCACCTTCATAGTCTACAATAATTCCTGCCAGAACTTTTAACAAAGTAGATTTTCCTCCACCTGATGGACCGATTAAAGCACATATTTCCCCTCTTTTCACTGATAAATTCGCATTATCTATCACCAATGTTTGGGTATTCATGTTTTCATAACTAACTTTTAAGTTGTTTATTTTTATCATTCATTTCCACTCCACTCATGGCATAAATCACTATCAACATTTAAACTTCCAAGAATTCTCCCTACAGTGGTATTTATAATATCTTCAATGGTTTTAGGTTTTTGATAAAAGGCTGGCATTGGTGGAATTATGCTAACATTTAAATCACTTAAAAAAAGCATGTTCTTAAGATGAATAGAACTCAGAGGAGTTTCTCTTGGAATCAAAATCAACTTTCTTTTTTCTTTAATCATTACATCTGCAGCTCTTATTAATAAATTGTCAGAGCTTCCACTACTTATTTTTGAAAGAGTTCCCATTGAACAAGGTACAATTATCATCCCATCAGTTTTAAATGAACCACTTGCTATACATGAAAACATATCATCTATAGCACATAATTTTAGCTTAGTCTTATTTTTATTAATATTTTCAAACCATTTTTGAAAAACTATATCAACTTCATACTCTAAAACTTTTCTACCATTGTCTGTAATAACTAAGAAGATTTCATTATCCGCTTTTGTTAATTCTTCTATAAGCCTCACACCGTAAATACTTCCACTAGCTCCGGTAATCCCAACTATATATTTACCCATATAAATCACCTCTTAACTATAATATAAAAAATCTAATACCGTAAAAATAAATATTAATACACTTACAACTTGATTTATGTTATAAGATGCAAGTTTCATCTTTTTTTCATTAGATGGAGATACAATATAATGTTCTAACGCTAATAGACTAGCACTTATTAAAATACCAAACAAATATATTAAGCCTAAATGCATTATAAAATACAAGATAATTAAAAGCAAAATAGTAATAAAGTGAAAAAAGGCTGATATGTATAAAGCTCCCTTTAACCCAAATTTAGCTGGGATAGAATATAGTCCCGTTTTTCTATCAAACTCAATATCTTGAGTTGCATAAATTATATCAAATCCTGCTACCCACAAGGTTACAACAGCACCTAAAATAATTGGCGCTATCGCAAATTCACCTGTTACCGCAAGCCAAGCTCCTACAGGTGCAACAGCGCAAGTAACACCTAAAACTATATGGCATACCCATGTGAACCTTTTAGTAAAAGAATAAATTACAAGCAGAAAAAGTGCAACCGGTGATAGCACAAAACACAGAGGATTTAACTGGTATGCCGCTAAAATGAATATAAAAAAACACAATAATACAATACCATATACCTCATAATTTTTTATCTCACCTTTTGGCAGTTGTCTATTTGCCGTTCTAGGATTCTTTTTATCAATATCTTTATCTACTATTCTATTAAGAGCATTTGCTCCATTTCTAGCCCCCATCAGTGCAATTAATATCCAAAATATTGTAGCAGCTGAAGGTAACCCCTCAGCTGCCCAAATCATTGATATTAAAGCGAAAGGAAGGGAGAAAAGCGTATGTGAAAACATAACTAATTCTCCATAGCTTTTAAGTTTCTTTAATACCATACTTTTTCCACCTCTCATCTACCATTTCCTTAATTTCTTTGGACATTTCTATATCATCTGGCCAAGTCCTTGTATGTCCCTCTGTAGGCCATTTTTTCGTAGCGTCTATACCTAGTCTAGAACCATAGCGAGGAGTATTTGAAGCATTATCTAGCGCATCTAATGGACCTTCTGAAATAACTAAATCTCTACCCGGATCAATATTGTTAAACACTTTCCACGAAACCGTAGATATATCCTTTGGGTCTATATTTTCATCTACGACAACAATCATTTTTGTATACATTATTTGTTTGAGTCCCCAAAGGAAATTCATAATTTCATGAGCATGTTTTGGGCAAGCTTTTTTAATAGAAACAATAACACAATTATTAAATACACCTTCTAGAGGGGAATTTATATCTATTATTTCAGGACACTGGGCCTTTATTAAAGGTAAGAAAATCCGTTCTGTAGCTTTTCCTAGATAACAATCTTCCATAGGCGGCTTTCCTACAATTGTTGTAGGGTAGACTGGGTTCTTTTTTCTTGTGATTTTTTCTATATGGAACACGGGATACATGTCTTCGAGCGAATAATATCCTGTATGATTACCGAATGGACCTTCTAATCTCTTCTCATCCAAGTCTACATAGACCTCTAGTATAAATTCAGCATTGGCGGGCACATAAATATCATTAGTTATTGATTTAACTAATTCTACAGGCGATTTTCTAAGAAATCCCGCAAAGATCATTTCATCTATCATTTTAGGAAGTGGTGCTGATGCTGCATATATTGTTGCTGGGTCACATCCCAGCGCTACGGATACTGGCATTTTTAATCCAAGCTTCCTATATTTTTCATATATTTCTTTACCGTCTTTATGTAGATGCCAATGCATGCCGGTAGTGTTCTTATCATACACTTGAAGTCTATACATACCTACGTTTTGCTGTTTGGTCTCTGGGTCCACTGTTATTACTAAAGGAAGTGTTATATACCGCCCCCCATCTTTTGGCCAACACTTCAGTATAGGGAGCGTATTTAAATCACATTCTTCTATTACTTGTTGACAAGGAGCATTGTTTACTTTTTTAGGTAACACTTTTGCAATGTTAGCAAGTTTCGGAATAGATTTTACTTCATTCATAAAATCCATTATAGTTTCAGCAATTTCATCAAGATTTTCTACCTCAAGCCCATAATTCATTCTCTCGTAGGTTCCTAAAGAATTAATAATTACTGGGTAGTTCGAGTTTTTTACATTTTTGAAAAGTAGTGCATTACCATGTTGTTTTGAAACTCTGTCAGCTATTTCTGTAATTTCAAGGTCACTGTCTACTTCTATTTCAATTTCATCTAGTAGTTTTTTTTCTTTTAAATGTTGCATAAAATCCTGTAAATCTTTAAAAGCCATAAATTCATTCCTTTCAAAAATTCGTTAGGAATTGCGATTTAATAATTTTTGTGTTATATCTTTAATTGTTTTTTTACTTTCACACTCAGGTAACTTTTCTATATAATCAAATGCCTTTTTTGTGTATTTATCTGCTAAATTTTTAGCTTTATCTATTCCTTTAAATTCATTTACTAGAATAGTTATTTCGCGAACATCCTCATCTTTTAATGAAGAATTATCCAAAATACTTGAAATCTTGTTTTCCTTATCCTCTGACATAGCATATATTAATGGCAGAGTATAATAACCCTTGATTAAATCGCTTTGAGCAGTCTTACCAAGCTCAGTTGTATCTCCACTATAATCTAGCAGGTCATCAATGATTTGGAAAGCCATTCCAATATAATAGCCAACTCTTCCAAGTAGCTTTGAAGTTTTCTCGGTGCATTTAGATTCTTTTGCACCTGTATAAAAACTAATAGCAAATAGTGCTGCTGTTTTCCCGGATATAACTTTTATGTATTTTTTGAGATTTGTCTTCTTTGTATATCTGATATTATGCTGTATTATTTCACCCATACATATCTTAGATATAGCCTTTGAAATGTCTTTTAGATTTTCCGTGGAATAATTATATGATGCTAGCATTATAAAACATTGGCAAAACAGAAAATCTCCTATATACACTGCATATTCTTTACTATATTTGTGTTGCACCGTTTCTACGCCCCGCCTGAGTTTGGATTCATCTACAACATCATCATGAACCAGCGTAGCCATATGCATCATTTCTATAGCCGCTGCTAGATTATGCATTTTATCCTTGTCATATTCTCCAAATTTAGCTGCCAGTAGTAAAAAAGCAGGTCTTAACATCTTTCCACCTGCGTTAACTAGTGGAGAAATAGCTTCATCAAATTCTTTTTCACTGGATTTCACGTTATCTACAATTATTTTTTTTATATCTTGTAACTCTTCTGTAATATAAGGGTAATTCTCCCATAATTTACTCATTTTATCACCTATGTCCAATTATTTTTAAAATTTTAATGGTGTGAAGGTAATCACTACTAATTAAATATTCTACTATAATATCAAATGTCCTTTTAAATATTTTTAAAAGGACATTTGTTTTTTAAAAATTCAATTTTAGCATATGTTTATTAATCAACATATAGATAAGATTTTTTAACCCATCCTATCTTCTTCCAGTATTTCTTTAAAACTGGTAGTACATAATAATCCATACCAAAAGTACTTCCTGACCCACCTATAAGAGCTACTCCAGCTGCTAAGTACCATAACATCTCGCTAGGAGCCATTCCTGAAGTCCATATCATCATACCCATAGCAATTGATGTAAGTGAAGCAATTGCGCTGAATAGTCCAACTATCAGTAATAATCCTCCCACTATTTCTGCAAGAACCATACCTGTTTGGAAAACTGTAGCTAAACCTGTATATCCACCGTCTCCTGTATAGAAGAAAGTATCCATAGACCATTTAACTATTTTTTCTATAAACTCTGGCACTGGTAATGGCACCCATGCCACTGCTTCCGCTGCGCCTTCAACTGCCTCTGTTGCTGCAGATGCTCCATCAACTAAAGGAGCGGGTATCAAGAAAATTTTTGTAGGGTCCGCTAATATTTTAGGCAGTTTTGCAAGCCCTTCTGATAACCACATGTAACCAACGAACATTCTTAGTGGTACAAGCCAGAAATTTGGGGATGCCTTTGAAAAATAACCACCCACAAGACTCCTATTGTCTTTAACATGGAAAATTTCATGCATTAAGTATGACCATGCTTTATTAAATCCAGCAACCTGGATGAAATATACAAGATTTATAAAGTGCTTAACAAATAATGCAAAGAATCCAGATAAACCAAAGAATTTAGTTCCTGCTCCAACGTTTGCTACACCATATTTACCACCTATACATACCATTACACCATGGAACGAAGGTTTATAAGATTTCTTTTCCTTGCTTCCGTTTATATCGCTATGAATATTATGTGCAATTATAGGAGCAGATTGTTCTGCGTTTTCAACCATCTGAGGAATAGGTCTTTCCTCACCTTCAGGAATGAAGAAAATATTATCGCCAACAATATATACATTTTCATACTGTAAAGATTGCAATTTATCGTTAGTCACTATTCTTTTTCTTCCCTTTTGTTCAATATCCATTTTTCCTACAATGTCTGAGCCTTCAACACCAGCTGCCCATATTACTGTGTCGGCATTAATGGTACCATTGTCTCCCATTGTAACCGAGTGCTCTGTTACTTCTGTAATACCAGAACCTGTAATAATTTGAACACCTAGTTTAGTAAGCCTTCTTTTAGCTTTTTCAATTAACTTATCAGGTAAGTTTGGTAGAATTTTAGGTAGTGCATCTACTACGTATAACTTTACCTCTTCTTTGTCTATATAGAAATCTTCACATAGTCTGTCTTTCCATTCAGCAAGTTCACCTATCATTTCAACCCCTGTGAAACCACCGCCAACTACAACAAAAGTTAACATGTTCTGTCTTTTTACTTTATTTGTCTCTTTTACAGCTTTTCTAAACATTTTAAGAATATGCTCTTTTAACTCTACAGCATCTTCATATGACCATAATTTACGTGCATATTCCTCTGCACCTTTTGTCCCAAAATAAGTAGGCTGGCACCCGGTACCAATAACTAAATAATCATATTCATACTTATTACTTTCAGATCTCAATACATTGTTTTTAAAATCTAAATCAGTTATTTCATCTAATACAACTTCTACTTTTCTTTTGGCAAATATTTTCTTTAGGTCTATTCTAATTGAATCCTCTGAAACTCTTCCTGCTGCAACTTCATGAAGTTCAGTAAGTAAAGTATGGTACGGCTTTCTGTCAATAAGAGTAATTTCTACATTTGTATCCTTTTTAAATTTCTTAGCTAGGTCTTTTGCTGTTAATACTCCACCATATCCCCCGCCAAGTACTACAATTCTTTTTTTATCGCTCATATTACATCCCCCTAAGTTTATTAATTATTATTGATGGGATTATTTTCATAAGAATAATAGTTTATAGACTACTAAAACTATATTTTCATTAAAAACATTACCTTATAACGAATCAAATACGTTGTTAACATGTCATTTAGCATTACTTTTTTTCACTATCTTAGTTAAAATTTTATCACAATTCCTCAAATTATTCATCATAATAAGCTATTTGGTCATAAATATTACATTTTGTTAATTTAGTTCATAAAAATATTTTATATATTATAAAATACAATTGTTAATATTTATTTACAACATGTTAGGTAAGTGTTATAAT
>JANZQE010000269.1:0-8380 GCA_038040705.1 Clostridium sp.
CTGGAGATGGAATTAAAGCTTCAAATGATACGGATGCACTAAAAGGCTCTATAGTCCTTGAGGGAGGAACTTTTAATATAAAATCAGAAGCAGACGGAATAAATGCTGCTACGGAAATTTTAATTAGTGGTGGCAGCTTTACAATTGAAGCAGGCAACGATGGAATACATGCTGATGAAGCCCTACTAATAACAGATGGTAAAATCAACATCACAAAAAGTTATGAAGGACTAGAGAGTAATATTATAACACTTTCAGGTGGTGAAATTAATATTATCTCTACAGATGATGGGATTAACGCTGCTGCAGGTTCCACTGAGGATGCAGAAACAAAAGATGAACCTTTGGATTCTACTGGTACTAGCAGACTTAATATTAATGGTGGATATATCACAGTTGATGCATCCGGTGATGGATTAGATGCAAATGGGTCAATTAATATGACAAGTGGCACAGTTACTGTAAGTGGCCCGACCACTAGCAACAATGGCACTCTAGATTATGATGGAACATTCGTAATAAGTGGCGGACTCCTTATGGCTTCTGGAAGTTCAGGAATGGCACAGGCAACTTCTGAGGAATCAACGCAAAATTCTATAATAATGACTTACACTGAAACTCAAAAGGCTGGTACTGTAGTTCGTCTAGAAGACAGCAAAGGAAATATAGTAGGGACTGTTTCACCTAAAAAGGACTATCAATCTATAGTCGTTAGTTCCCCTGAACTAGTAAAGGATGCAACCTATACCCTTTACTCTGGAGAAACAAAAGTAGTAGAGTTTCCGATTGCAAATTCTGTAACATGGCTTGATGAACAGTGATCAGAAATTTAAGTTAAAATAATCTTTATAAAATGTGCTTTTTTATAATCATAGCTTTTCTTATAAGTCACATTTAGTTGATTAGATGTATGTTGAGATATACGAGGTTCTCTATTTCCATAAACCTCTGCAAATGAAGTTATTATTGTAGAATGAAAGATAACATTATTGTAGTTTTCATAAAAAATTAAATCACCCATCTCGAGTTCTCTAATATCATCCACTTCTCGCCCTTTGATTTTATTATTGTTTCGGCTTGTTTTTAAGTACCAGTATAGCGAATGAGCAACAGCCCAGCAGATTGAAGCTTTACCCTGCTTCATATCATACCACCAAGGTCTTAAGTTATTATAATCCATGGGTGCTCCCCCTGCTTTTAAACACTGAGAGATAAAGTTCGTACAATCCCCACCACCCTCGCCTATAACGTTATAATACTTATATTCACTATTTGGAACAATTGCATATTTTATAGCATAACTTACGGCTGCTTCTCTATTATATCTATTGGGCATAAAATAAACTCCTTAAAAATTCTCATCTAAATATAATATTCTATATATTTTTATTGTTTACAATTAATATTGTACAAAAAAATCTATAATTCCCTATATTCTTTAACATAAAAACGGATATTTCTTAATATTTAACAATATCTACACATATTATTCATTATATTGTCACATTTGTATGTTACTATTTAAATGTAGATATAATAATGATTAAAGCAAAGTCCCCCATTACTTTAATATAAAAGCTGTGAAGTAACTCTTCACAGCTTTTCGTTTATTTATAGATATATTTTATTTTTTTTAATTTAACCTATTTTTATACTGGTCATAGACATTGAACTATGTTGTATACCTTTATATATAAAGGTAACTTCATCTGATTCCTCTTGAAGTCCTGCTATATAAAGTAATGGCAAATAATGTTCTTTGGTAGGTACTGATAATCCAGCACTTTTACCTATCCTCTCATAAGAGATAATATTATCATGCGTTCTGTTTACAATAGCTTCTGAAATATAGTTGTCAAATTCAGTTGCCCACTCAAAGGGTGCTGCATCCATTTCATAATTCATAATCCTTAGATTATGAACTATGTCTCCGCTTCCTATTATTAAAATACCTTTTTCTCGAAGGCAAGATAGCTTTCTACCAAGATTATAATGATATTTCTCATCACCTAATTTATTTAAACTCATTTGAAATACAGGAATATCGGCGTTAGGATACATGTGCGTTAGTACAGACCAAGCACCATGGTCCAGCCCCCATTTATCAGTGAGCATAACATTCGAATCTGCAAGTTCTTTTGCAACCATTTCAGCGTATTTTTCAGAACCAGTTGGATTATATTTCACATTGTACAATTCATCAGGGAAACCATAAAAATCATAAATCTGCTTAGGCGCATCAGCCGCTGTAATATAGGTACCTTTTGTTTCCCAGTGAGCAGAAATTACTAGAATGGCTTCTGGTTTAGGTATAGTTTCTATTGATTTGCAAATAGCCTCGGTATAGGAATTGTTCAAAATTGCATTCATAGGACTACCATGTCCAATAAATAACACTGGCATTTTTTTATTCATGTTTTACCCCCACTTAAATTATTATAAGTCAACTTTGATAGTTTCACATTTGTTAAATTCAGAAAATCGCGTTATACAGTCATAAATATTTTCCTTAAACTTGTCAGGGTTTACAATATCCTCTTCAAACCAAAAATTTTTCACTATAAGTTGTTTTAGCTTTTTATCATTTACTATTTCTATTCTACCAATAAATCTATCTCCAGAAAGCACCGGCAAAACATAATGGCCATATTTCCTCTGAATAGCAGGTGTGTATATTTCCCACTTATAATCAAAATCAAAAATCACTTTTATAAGTTTTCGATCCCAAAGCATATTATCAAGTACTGCAATAAATTCTGTTCTAAGCTTAAACTTATTATTACACAATACCTTGTCAATGAGAAGTCTATCCTCGGACAAACAGTAAAAACTATCAGGTATATTTTCAATTACAATTTCAATAATTTTGTCCTCTTTAAATAATTTCTCGAATACATATTTGCGATTAGCCGCTTTTAAACCATCAATTCCAAGTAAAGCATCTGATGGCTTATTCCAAAGCATCCCTACTGCACTAATCCGTCTTAAAACTCCCCACTCCAGATATTCTTCTTCACTTATATGAGGATCAGAATCATTCAAAATTTTATTATCAATGTGATCTTTAGCAAGAGCATACTGCTTAATTGTTCCTTTTTTATGATGAATAATTAGTTCACCCCTAAAATACATAGTTTCTAGAGCCGCACGTGATAATGAAGTAGGATTCCAAGCCCAATCAACCTTTTCATTTAAATTAATATCCTTTGATGATGCAAAGCCCTTATCTTTTATAATTGACTTTATATTTTCTGAAACATCATTAACCTCATCCATACTTCTACTATATTCAAGGTAAGAAGCACGAATCCTCGCGAAGTATTTCCATTCATCTATACTGAATATTGACATGTTCTTGTCGAAATAATCTATAAGTTTTCTATCTTTGTATAAAAGCTTGTACAGCATATCTTTAGAAAAACCTTCCACTCTTGATTGCAATACCAATTCTGCATTTTTACCGCAAACATCAATTGGATCAAATTGAATACACCCTGCCTGCTTTATATATTCGCAAACACCCTTTTCTTTAATAAATTTATATTTCCCCAATAGTCCTTGTTTTAATAAGATAAATTGGCGGGCCTGCTGTTTTGTGAGGTTAACTGATTCCATTTTATTATCACTTCCTAACTCTTTATATATATTTAGTTTAATTGTAATTAATTACATACACTCAGTGTATCACAAAAACAATAATGATATATATTAATCCATTGACAAATACAAATGCAAATGATATTCTTTATCAATAAGAGTTAAATTAAAATATAGGTAGGTGAGTGTCCATGTTATTATCAAAAGCTAAGATCGGTCAAACTTTTAATATTAAGCAAGTTGAAGGCACGGAAAAGACGAAAAAATTTCTTCTTACTTTAGGATGTTTTGAAGGAGAAGATATTACGCTTATTTCTAAACTTGCAGGTAATTATGTTGTAAATATTAAAGATAGTAGATATGCCTTGGATGAAAATATGGCAAGATCTATTACACTATAAACTTAACATATATAGTTATTTCTAAATTTAGTATTGCGTCAATAATATGCTATAAATTATAGCATATTATTTTTGACCATCAGTTGATAATGATTATTAATATTAGATGAGTTTTTGTAAGATAGTGTTACACTATCCTTAAATACGAGGGGGAAATTAGTATGAAAATTGCATTAGCGGGAAATCCGAATTCAGGAAAAACCACGCTTTACAATGGTATTACAGGAAAAACAGAACATGTAGGAAACTGGTCTGGTGTTACAGTAGCAAAGAAGGAATCAGAGCTTAAGAAAAAATATAATTCAAAGGGACTTGATGTCAGCATCGTCGACCTCCCAGGTACATATTCCCTTTCACCATTTACCGGTGAAGAATCAATTACTAGAGACTTCATCTTAGACGAAGCTCCGGATGTAATTATTAATATTGTTGATGGAGCCAACATTAGTAGAAGTTTATTTTTTACAACACAGCTACTAGAACTTGGAATTCCAGTAGTCATTGCTCTTAATAAAAGCGACATTATATCCAAAAGAGGAGATGTTATAGACCAAGCACTTTTAAGTAAAGCATTAAACTGTAATGTTATTGCTACTACCGCAACATCAGAAGATGGATTATTAAATTTAATTAATGAATCTGTAAGGCTAGGGCAGGAGAAGAAACCTCAAATTGTACCAAGTTTTGAAGATAAAGATTCAGATATTGCAAGGCAAACGTTTGTTTCAGGAATTATTCAAAAAAGTTTAGTTAAAAAAATTGATTCAAGCAAAATCACCTTATCTGATAAAGTAGATAGAATTGTTGCTCATAAATGGCTAGGTATACCAATATTTTTCATGATTATGTGGGCAGTCTTTTCATTTTCTATTGAAGGGCTGGGTGGATATCTATCAGGATACTTTAATGATGTAGTATTTGGAGAATTTGTTCCAAATGCGGTGAATGGTTTTTTAGAGGGGATCGGTGTTAATTCATTATTGCAAGCACTTATAGTAGATGGAGCCATTGGTGGTGTTGGTGCAGTTATAGGATTTCTACCTCTGGTTATGGTATTATTCTTTTGCTTATCACTACTTGAAGACTGTGGATATATGGCTAGAGTGGCAGTTTTAATGGACCGCTTTTTCAAAAAAATCGGACTTTCCGGTAAGTCTATTATACCAATGATTGTTGGTTCTGGTTGTGCCATTCCCGGTGTTATGGCAACTAGAACAATCGAAGATGTTAATGAGCGGAGAATGACTACAATACTTACTCCTTTTGTACCATGTGGTGCAAAACTCCCTATTATAGCCCTGTTTGTGGCTGTGTTTTTCCCTGGGAATGCCTGGGTCGGACCCAGTATGTATCTTATTGCAATTGCAATGATTGTAATTGGCGGTCTACTCCTAAAGAAAATTTTCGTATGGGACAACTCTTCACAATTTATTATGGAACTCCCTAATTATAAATTGCCTAGCTTAAAATATGCTTTTAATCAAATGATAGATAAGGCAAAGGCTTTTATTTATAAGGCTGCAACAATTGTACTTGTATGCAATACGCTTGTATGGTTTGCACAGGCATATAGCTGGAATTTAAGTCCCGTAGAAGATCAAAGTTTAAGTATACTTGCATCAGTTGGGTCACTTATTTCTCCAATTTTCATTCCTCTTGGATTTGTTGGATGGCAGCTTGCTGCAGCCGCAATAACAGGTTTTATTGCCAAAGAAAATATCGTTGCTACTTTTGCTGTACTTTTAGTTGTAACTTCAGAAGAAGCGCTTCATTTACCTGGTGGTGTTTTAACACAATTTTTCACACCCGTGACAGCTTTTGCCTATCTTGTTTTTAATCTTTTTACTCCACCTTGTTTTGCAGCAATTGGAGCTATGAATTCGGAAATGGGTTCAAAAGCATGGCTATTTAAAGCTCTAGCTTTCCAATTTAGCGTTGGTTACATTTTAGCAATGCTAGTTAACCAAGTCGGTTCACTAGTAGTATATGGCACACCTGCAGCAGGTTTTATACCAGCAATAGGGATAGTCGTAATTACTTCAGTTTTTCTTGTTACAATTATTAAAAAAGCGGATTCCAAACGCGCTGAGTTAGGAGTTGAAATGTAATATGGCGAATGTAATCGTCGGTCTAGTTTTTGCAGGTATTGTAATATTTGCTTTCAAAAAAGTTTATAGTGATACCAAAAATAATAAATGCAGTTGTGGCAGTAGCTGTTCTGATAAAAGCAAGTGCAACAAGCGCTAAAATGAATTTGCGCTCCACCAAACAAAAAGGACTACGAAATATAAGCTAATTAGCTTTTTCGTAGTCCTTTTTCTGAGCTTTATATTTTTATATAATGGCTAATGTACATTTCAACTATAATGCCTCAAAAAATATTATTCCTTATTCCTAATATATTTAAGACTTATACTTGGATTACTAGTTTTTGTTGATCTAATTTCAAAGTGATTTAAAGATGCTACAAAAGGTGTAAGCTTTGTGTACCCATAGTTTCTAGTATCAAAATCTGGATACCGCTTATTAAGTGTGCTTCCAAGCTCTCCTAAAAATGCCCAACCGTCTTCATCTGAAATCTCAGTGATAATAGTTTTAATAGCCTCTATTAATTTTTTTGAACTTGCCATGCTAAGCTTATTTTCTTCTTGTACTTGTGCTCCTTTAACATTAACAGGTTCACCATGCTTTGTAGCCATTGATGCTAATACTTCAAGATATTTAAACTTTTCACAAGCTGAGATAAAAGGCGTAGGAGTTTTTCTTTCTCCCATTCCAATTACATACATACCAGCTTCACGAAGGCGTGCTGCTAGTTTAGTAAAATCACTGTCACTAGACACAATGCAAAATCCATCCACATTATTAGAATACAGTATATCCATGGCATCAATTATAAGAGCTGCATCCGTTGAATTTTTGCCAGTGGTATAGCTATATTGCTGTATTGGACTTATAGAATAATTAAGCAATACATTTTTCCATGATGATAGTTGAGGTTTAGTCCAATCTCCATATATTCTTTTATATGTAGGTGTTCCATGATTTGAAATCTCATCAATGATAAATCTTATATATTTATCAGATACATTGTCAGCATCAATAAGTACTGCAATTTTTTTGTCCTTTTCCATGTTTATCTCCTTTACTCCCTAATCTATTTAACCTGTTTTTTAATGACTCTATTATCCATTTACTTAAAATAAAATACTCTCTTAATAACATTCTACAAAGTTATAAATATCCCTTCTTTATTAATGAAATCAATCTAATGACAAATAATTTTCTCCTTCATATAATAACCTTAAACGTCAGTGCTTTCCAGTCTCTGCTCCTGGTGCTTTATTAATATCTTTGTTAAGAATAGTTTTATTATACCCGCAATAGGTACAGATAAAAGCATTCCAAGTATACCAGCAATTGTACCACCGATTGTTATTGCCATAATTACAAATATAGGATTAAGTCCCATGCTATCTCCTACAATTTTAGGAGATATAACTGCACCATCCAGCTGTTGAACAGCAAGAAGTAGAAGTACTGCCCAAAGAGCCATGATAGGGTTTGGGCTAAGTAGACCAATAATAACTGCTGGAATACAACCGATTAGTGGACCAACATAAGGTATAACATTAGCTATTCCTGCAGTAAACCCAATAAGGAAAGCAAAATCAAGGCCCATAATTGATAATCCGATACTACTAATTAACCCAACTATTAACCCAACAAGCAGTTGCCCTCTTATAAAATTTGACACAATATCATTAATTTCAAAAACAGTTTTATTAAACTTCTTTAATTTGTGTTCCGCAATTACGACTCTCATAGAACTCATATATAACTTTTTAAAATACTCATGGTCCTTTAATAAATAGAAGGAAATAAATAGACCAATAAAACTATTTAAAATACTACTTCCAATACCCGTAGATATCTTTATTATACTATCTATAGAAACTGATAAATAGGGGGTTATTTGACTTATAGCGTTAGTTAGGTACCCCTTTACATCCCCTGAGAGTCCACTTTGCGTGATCTTTACGTCAATATAATCGAATAGTTCAGTATATCGCTTTGCATATGAGGTGATAGTAGTAAACATTGCTGACAATGTTTTATTGTCACTAATTTGCCCACCAATCATCGCATAGATACTGTAAATAAGTAAAACAAATACTAAAATCACCACTATATACGTTAGTATGACACTAAACAAATGGGGCTTATATTTCAGTTTTAAACGTTCAACAAGAACCTTATGTAAAAATCGTGATAATGGATATAGTAAATAAGCAATTATAATGCCTATAATAAGTGGCGAAATTATTGAAAGCAAACCACCTATCCCACTAAATATATTGCTAAAAATTTCTCCAAAATTA
>JANZQE010000270.1:0-22003 GCA_038040705.1 Clostridium sp.
GATGTAGGGGCCGATGCCCAGCTTAGCAAACCTGAAATAGGAGAGCTTGTAACTTGCATTGATAGCTTCACTAAGTAAAAAAACTAAGTGTTTTATGTGAATAATAAAAGCTGTGAATTTAATATTCACAGCTTTTATTATTCACATAAAACACTTAGTTTTTTTACTTAGTGAAGCTATCAATGCAAGTTACAAGCTCTCCTATTTCAGGTTTGCTAAGCTGGGCATCGGCCCCTACATCATATCCTTTATGCTTTAAATCATCTGTTATTAAGGAGGAGAATAGTATGACTGGCAATTTTTTAAGAATGTTATGTTCTTTAATTTTCCTTGTAAGCGTATGACCATCCATTTGAGGCATTTCAATGTCAGTTATAAGTACGTTAACTTCTTCTATGAATTTGCTATTTTTATCATGGGCCAAATTAAGTAAATAATCTAAAGCTTGCTTTCCATCATCAAATATTCTTAAGTGGTTAAAGCCAGCCTTAATAAGAGTATCTTTTAATAATCTTCTGATTAATGGAGAATCATCAGCTAAAACAAGTTTAACCTTTGATCTATCTTTATAGGCTATGTCAGTAATCTTATCCGCGCTTATTCCAGTAGAAGGGCTAATATCAGTAACAATTTTCTCGAAATCCAGAAGCAATATTATTTTATCATTTAGAACAATATTTCCAATAACTAGTGGATTAATTGATATGTCATCAGGCTTAGTTATTTTTTCCCATTTGATACGTTGTACACCTACAATATTATCAATGCTAAAGGCTACTTCAATTTTATTAAATGCGCAAAGTATTATTGTAGACTTAACTTCAGTTTTATGCTGTTTTTCTAAAATGTATTTTAAGTCTATTAGAGTTATTATTTTATCTCTATATAGTGTAAGTCCTGCTATGGCAGGATGAGAATCAGGGAGTTTCGTAAGATTAGTTGTATTTATTACCTCTTTAACTTTTATTATGTTAATTGCATAATGCTTTTGGCTTATCACAAACTCAAGTATTTCAACTTCGCCAGTTCCGGATTCTAGTAGTATATTATTATTCATATTTGTTTCCTCACTTTCGGATGGATATAAAACTTTCTAAACTTAAAGTACATAATAATAAAAAATTATATATATACTATATTTCGGATAGAATTAAAATAACTTTACTTTAAAATCTAATATAATAGTGAAATTTTTCTTCTAAATATGGTAAACTATATAATATGCATTAAAACGTTAGTAGCATTAATAGAGGGTGAAAAAAATTGATAATAAATGGCGGATGGATAGAAACTATAGAAAAAACACACACATTTATATTGTGGGGACTAGATGGAGAAACTAAGTGTACAAGGCGCGGTAGAAGACCTAAAAATGCACTTCCACTCTATGAAGAAATGGTTTCGGTTTTAGAACTTCATAGCAAAATAAATAGTACAGCTCCAGAAATGAAATGTGGAAAATATAAATATGATGCAATAAAAAAGCAACTCTTTAAGAGGGAAATTAGAGGTATTGAGTTTACTAATTTAGATGCATTCCATATGCTTTTAAATATAGATAGAAAACGTCTAGAGTCAGTAGAGTTGTCTCAGGAGTTAAAGTTTTGGATTACTGTGGCAAAATTTACAGCTGAGCTAATTATAAAACACAAGTATCTGCCAGCTTTAACCATTGATAGAGCCCATAAAAAAGTGGATTCTCAGTGGAGATGGCATACAAGCGATTCTGAATATATTTACAAGAAGAAGGCTTTATGCAGTAATATGCCTACAGAGTGCAAGGCGTATTTTCCTTTAGAAAATGATGAGTTTATATACACAAATAGTACTAAACTGGTAAGTAATTTCATGGATTCTGTAATTGATAGTATGGTGAGAGGAAGTTCTAGTGAAATTAATAGTGATAGTGAACCCTTAGAGGTTGGTATTAGTAACTTAAGTAGCACCTGGATTCATTCTCTTTTTTCAGAATCACCTGATATACCTCTTGATACAAGAGATCAGATTGAAATGTTAAATCAGTATAAGAAGTGGATAGAGCCTATAAGAATAAAAAATACTAATTTCAAATTTCGTACATGTTTTAAAGTTGTACCTCCTACAAGAGGGGATATTTGGACAATAGAATATTTACTTCAAGCAAAGGATGATTTAAGCCTTATGCTACCAGCAAAAATGATTTTTGAAGAATCAGTAGATACTATTACTTATTTAAATAATAAATTTAATAATCCTCAAGAAAGACTTTTAGAGGACTTAGCGGTTGCATCAAAAGTATTTATTCCTATTCAAAGGAGTCTTTATGATGTAGCTCCTGTAGAATGCAAATTATCTATGGATGAAGCTTATTCATTTTTAAGGGAATCAGCTTATTTTTTAAAGGAAAAAGGCTTTGGTATTATTGCGCCATCCTGGTGGAAAAAGCCTTCTAAGATTTCTGTTAGACTTAAAGAAAAAAATGTGAATTCAAACACAAATAATAATGTAGCAGCAAAGAGTACATTTAATCTTGATACCATTCTTGAATATGATTGGAAGTTAGCATTAGATGGAGATGAGATAAGTGAGAGTGAATTTGAAAAGATTTCAAATCTAAAAGTGCCATTTATTCAATTTAGGGGTCAGTGGGTAGAGGTTGATATACATCAAATTAAAAAACTGGCCAAGATGAAAATTGATAAAGGCGCAAGTGGGAAGATCCCTGTTTCAGAATTATTAAGAATTAATTTAAGTGATGAGGAAATAATTCCTGGAGTTAGTGTTGATAACATAGACAATCAAGAAGCTGTGGAACAATTTTTTCAAAAGTTATTTAATCTAAATAACCTAGAACAAGTTGATATTCCGAAAGGGTTTACTGGCGTGCTTCGTGAATATCAAAAGAGAGGATTTTATTGGTTAACGTTTCTCCGAAATTGTGGCATAGGTGCCTGCCTTGCTGATGATATGGGACTGGGAAAAACGGTGCAAAGCATATGCCTTTTGCTTTATGAGAGGGAAAAGGGATTAACAGACAAACCTACACTTATAATATGTCCTACATCAGTTGTGGGAAATTGGGAAAGGGAAATTGAAAAGTTTGCACCAGGGCTTAAATCAGCAATTCATCACGGAAATAATAGATGGAATTATGAAACCTTTAGCAAAGAAATTCGCAAAAACGAGGTTATAATTACAACCTATGCGCTAATAGTAAGAGACAAGGATTTATTTCAGAAAGAACAATGGGCGGGAATTATACTAGATGAAGCCCAAAATATTAAAAATAGTGCATCTAAACAAACTAAATGTATTAAAACCCTTAATGCTGAGTATAAGATTGCACTTACAGGAACCCCAGTTGAAAATAGACTTTCGGATTTGTGGTCTATTATGGATTTTTTAAATAGTGGATATCTATACAATTGGTCAACTTTTAGGAGTGAATTTGCAGTTCCTATAGAGCGTGAGGGTGATTCTAAAAAGAGCGCTAAATTAAAGAAAATAATTACACCATTTTTATTACGAAGGCTTAAAACTGATACAAATATTATAAAAGATTTACCTGAAAAAATTGAGACTAAGGAATATACACCTTTAACAAAAGAACAAGCTACTTTATATGCAGCAGTAGTGAAGGATTGTTTGAATAAAATTGATAATTCTGAAGGTATTCAGCGTAGAGGATTAATTATTTCTTCCCTAACTAAGTTTAAGCAAATCTGCAATCATCCCGCACAGTTTTTAAAAGATAACAGTGAGATTGAAGGCCGCTCTGGAAAACTTGACAGCCTTTTGGAGATGCTAGAAGTTGTTGTGTCAAAAGGGGATAAGTCATTAGTATTTACTCAATTTGCAGAAATGGGACACATATTAAAATCAGAAATAGAAGAAAAACTGAATGTGAAAACGATGTTTTTACATGGAGGAACCAGCAGAAAAAAAAGAGAAGAGATGATTAATACTTTTCAAGATGAAGTTAATGAGCCTATGGTATTTATATTATCATTAAAGGCTGGAGGGCTTGGACTAAACCTTACAAAAGCCAGTCATGTATTTCATTTTGATAGATGGTGGAATCCTGCTGTAGAAAATCAAGCAACTGATAGAGCTTATAGAATAGGGCAAGTTAAGAATGTTCATGTACATAAATTTATATGTATGGGAACACTAGAGGAAAAGATTGATGAGATGTTAGAAAGGAAGCAAGCACTTGCGGAAAGTATAGTTTCCACAAATGAGAACTGGATATCGGAAATGAGTAATGAGGAAATTAGAGAACTATTTGTATTAGAAAAGGAAAGCATAGTTGAGTGATTTTACTATAGATAGGTGCAAGGAGATGTAACACTGTGGCGGGAACAATAAGAAATGAATTTGGTAGTAATTGGTGGTCGAAAAAATGGAATAGCGCGATTTCAAGCTTTACCATGAGCTCTAGAATTGACAAAGGACGAGAGTATGCAAGAGCTGGAAATGTTCTAAGCATAGAGGTTTCTAAGGGAGAAATTCAGGCGGAAGTTCAAGGTAACAGATCGGAACCCTATGAAGTAAATATGGAGATTGATAGTTTTACAAAAGAGCAGTGGGAGAAAATCATGAAGGTCATGGCACAAAAGGCTATATTTTGTGCTATGATTTTGAATGGAGAAATGCCTGAAAATATAGAAGAAGCTTTTAAGGAAGCTGGAGTTTCACTTTTCCCTAAAAAACAAATACATTTGATAACTCAGTGTTCTTGCAAAGATACTGCAAATCCATGCAAACACATAGCTGCAGTTCATTATATGCTTGGCCTTGAATTCGATAAAGATCCATTTGTGATACTAAAACTGAGGGGCATGGACAAGAGTGAATTTTTAAAAGCCTTAAGAATACTAAGAAGTGGAGACGAGGGCGAGAAAATTAAAAGAAGAGCAAAAAGGCTGCGTAAGTCAAGAAAAACAATAGAGGACCTAAGAATGGAATTTGAAAGGTTCAGTGGAATGGATGAAGAAGCATTGAACATGACATTTTCATATGTGACGCCTGAAGTTGTGCATGGAATTATAAAGACTCTTGGGGTTCCTGAGTTTTGCACGGTTGAAGATAAGTTTGAATATAAAATGAGTATAGCATATACTAACGCTGAAAAAGAAACTAGAAAATATTTATAGGTGCCACCCACTTGTCACGTGGGTGGCACTGGGTGGTAAAGAGGGGCAAATTATATGAAGAAATTATTAAATTTAACTAAGGGAAATAGATTGTTATATATTTGGTAGATGAACAGCTACTTGTAGATGAACAGACGTAGAAATTTATGAGAGAATATTAAGGGGTATGGTCAATAAGAAGACTTTATGCTATAATAGCACATAAATGTATTAAAAAGGAATAATATTATATTTTATTGGAAAGCAAACGAAGGGGGAAATTATTATTATGAAAGCTAAAAGAATTATACAATTTTCTGGTAAAGAGGTTGTTTTTGGAGAACTTGAGCAAAAGGTTAAAGAAATATGGAGGGAAGGCGGCAACCTCCAAAAGGATATAAAATCAATGGAGATATATGTGAAAATTGAAGAAAGCAAATGTTTCTATGTTATAAACGAAACGGTTAAAGGCAAATTCGAATTAAGTATATGAAAATAAGTGTCATTAAAAGCATATTTCCTAAAAAAAAATATATAATTTTTGTTGTTATTTTATTTTTAGTTTGGTTTTCTTATTTTGAGAATAATGCTATTGTAATATCTAATTATAATGTGAAAAGTGATAGGTTGCCAAAATCCTTTGAAAAATTTAAGATAGTTCAAATTTCAGATTTACATAATAAAGTTTTTTATAAAGATAACAATCCTCTTGTATCAAAAATAACATCACAAAATCCAGATATTATAGTTATTACTGGAGATCTAGTGGATAGACGAAAATATAATGAAAGTAATGCACTCTCTTTCATTGATAAAATAAAGTCTATAGCACCAATATATTATGTTAATGGAAACCATGAAGGATGGTCTGGTAAATTTGCATCTTTAGAAAGAAAACTTAAAGAAAGAGGAGTAAATGTGTTAAGGAATGAATCTATTGATTACGTCAAAGGTAAAGATAAAATTATAATTTCAGGTGTAGATGACCCTAGTGTAAGCACTTCTGCTTATTATGAGGATATAATAAGTAAAGAGCTACTCACTATGGATGATGATAAATATTTTAGAATATTGCTTTCACATAGACCAGAGCTTTTTGACCTTTATGTTAAGAATAATGTGGATGTTGCTTTTACTGGTCATGCTCACGGTGGACAAGTTATAGTTCCACTTCTAGGTGGAGTTATTGCACCAAATCAAGGGTTTTGGCCAAAGTATTATAGTGGATTATATACCGAAAATAATACTACAATGGTGGTGAGTAGAGGTCTTGGTAATAGCATTGTTCCTCAAAGGTTACTTAATAGGCCGGAAATAGTAACAGTGACATTGAATTCAGGGGAAAACTAAAGTAAATGTCATAACATGTCGATAATAAAGATAATTACTATTAAGGGGGACAACTTTGATGAAAAAAACAGCAAAAGGAACAAAAGGGATGAATATAAGGAAGAAACTCATCCTTGTGACAGGATTGCTATTACTTATTCCTGTTCTTACATTAGGTTTAATAAGCTACGTGGTTGCCAAAGGAGAGCTTGAAGAAAGTGGAAAGGTTTTACTCAAAAACAGTGTGGAAATGACACTTCAGGTAATTGACGGAGAGCAAAAACTTGTGGATGCAGGTAAGATAACACTTGATGAGGCTCAAGAGAATGTTCGAGTGTATATGTTGGGTGAAAAAAATGCAGACGGGACAAGACCTATTAACAAAAGTGTTAGTCTTGGAGTAAGTGGATATTTGCTTGCATATACTCAAGAGGGTATTGAAGCAGCGCATCCTACTTTAGAAGGCAAGAGTGTAATTGACGCTCAAGATAAGAAAGATGGAACATATTTCGTTAAAGAGCAAATTAAAGTAGGAAATGATGGTGGTGGATATTTGACTTATGGTTGGACTCTTCCTAATTCAGAGAAGATTTCAAGTAAGATTACCTACCAAAAAACAGATCAAAACTGGAAATGGGTCGTTAGTGCTGGAACTTATACAAATGATTTTAATGTGGGATCAAATAAAATCCTTAAGACTATGATTTTTGTGCTCCTTGCAGTGCTTGTTTTAGGATCAGCGATAATTGCATTATTTGCACAGCATATAGCTGTTCCAATTAAAAAGATTAGTGAAGCTGTAGATGTTGTAGCTTCGGGAAATTTAAATATACCAAATTTAAATATTAAAAACAGAGATGAAATCGGTAAGTTAAATGAATCATTTAATACAATGGTTAAAAACGTAAATGGACTAATAAGATCGGTAAAGGGTTCAGCTACTGTTGTACTTAACTCTTCACAGGTGTTAGATGGAATAGTTGATGAAAACACAGCCGCTATTAATGAAGTGGCAGCTTCAGTTGAAGAGATAGCAAGAGGATCAAGTGCACAGGCTAAAGATACAGAAAATGGAGTTAATAAGGTTATGAGCTTATCAGGTAAAATAGAACTTGTTACAGAACTTACTGTAAAAACTAATGAGGCTACAGCTGCAACAGTTAGTATAGGGAGTAAAGGCCTTGAGGCAATTAAATTTCTTTTAAAAAAGTCAGAAGAAAATAGCAAGGCTGCAAGTAAGGTCAATGAAATAATACTGGAGGTTGATAGAAGCTCTTTAGAAATTGGAGCAATAACTGAAGCAATTAGCCAGATATCAGAGCAAACGAACTTATTGGCACTAAATGCTGCTATAGAAGCTGCTAGGGCAGGTGAACAGGGGAAAGGCTTTGCAGTAGTTGCTGAAGAAGTAAGAAAGCTAGCATCACAGTCTGCTATATCTGCTGGAAAAGTCAGAGAACTAATTGATGGCATACAAAAAAAATCGAAAGATGCTGTTAAAGCTATGGAGGTCGGAAATACAATATCTAAAGAACAAAGTGCATCTGTAATAGATGCTAAAAACATATTTGTTGAGATATTAAAGTCTATAGATAAGATTTCAGAAGATATGACAAGAATTAAAGGCCACAGCCTGGACATGGAAAGTGAAAAAAATGATTTAATTGAAATTTTAGAGACTCTTTCAGCTTCAACGGAAGAAAACTCAGCTGCAACTCAACAGGTTTCGGCTTCTACTGAGCAGCAACTTACAAGTGTAGAACAAATCCTATCACACACTCAAGACTTAAAGAGTCTTGCAGAAAAGCTTAGAGAGGCAGTGGATGCGTTTCAGGTTTAAAGAGAATTAGAGCTGTATGATCACAATATTATGTATATAATGGAAGGGTAACGCCACTTTATAAGTGGCGTTACCCTATTTGTATTACTTAATTGCCCTTACAAATAATAGTTTATATAATTGAATAAGAATTAGAGGCATAAAAGAGAGTCCATATACTATGGCATGCTGATTTGAAGTCAAAGTGGCTACCTCAAAAACTCCCATAAGTGGTTTAAATCTTAAAACAAATTCCAAAAGTAAAGAACCTAATATGGTGGCAATCCACAAATAGCTATTTGAGAAAATCCCTATTTTAAATATGGATTGTTGTGATCTAGAGTTAAATCCGTGGAGTAGTCTTGAAAAGCATAATGTTGCAAATGCCATTGTGCTGGAAACTAAAGCATCACCAGTCGACAAGCCTATATGGAAGGCTATCATTGTAACTATGGCGATGATAGCACCTTCAATTAGTACTTCTAGCGCAAAAGATTTATTAAGTATTGGAGAACTTATATTTCTAGGTTTATCATTCATTATATTTTTATTATGAGGCTCAAGGCCAATTGCAATAGCTGGAAGACTATCTGTAACTAAGTTTATAAATAGAAGGTGCACTGGTGCAAAAGGTATTGGAAGTGCTAAAAGGGACGCATAAAGTACTGATAATATACCAGCGGTATTTCCTGACAATAAGAATTTAATTGAGTTTTGTATATTTGAATATATACTTCTTCCATTGGAAATTGATTTCACAATGGTTGAAAAATTATCATCCATAAGTACTATTGCAGCAGCATCTTTAGCAACCTCTGTACCAGTTATACCCATAGCTATACCAATGTCTGCTTGCTTTAATGCAGGAGCATCATTTACACCATCACCGGTCATTGCCACTACATTGCCTCTTTCTTGCCAAGCCCTTATTATTCTTATCTTATGTTCAGGGGATACTCTTGCGTATACAGAAATATTTTCTACCACAATTCTAAGATCTTCGTCACTTAAGGAGTCAAGCTCGTAGCCCTCCATAGCTTCAGATTCATTATTTAATATACCTATTTGTTTGGCTATAGCAGAAGCGGTTATCTTATGATCTCCAGTAATCATTACTGGCTTAATACCTGCCTTAATACAGTCCGCAACTGCTTTAGCAGATTCTATCCTTGGAGGGTCCATCATGGAAATAAGACCCATAAATATTAAGTCATTCTCATCTTCATCAGATAATGATTTTCCATCTTCTATTTCTTTATAAGCAAAGGATAAAACTCTAAGGCCACTTCCCGAAAACTCCATATTTACTCTTTCAATCTCTGTTTTGTCATCTTCAGTCATGATTTTAACTCCACTAGATGTAACAATCTTTATAGTTTTTAATAAAAGCACATCAAGTGCGCCTTTAGTTATCATAATGGTTTTGCCCTTGTATTTATTTGCCGTACTCATTAGCTTTCTATCAGAATCAAAGGGAACTTCAGAAGTTCTTGGATAGTCTTTTCTGATATCCATCTCATCCAATTTATATAATTCACCAAGATTTACAAGTGCTACCTCAGTTGGATCTCCAATTTCTTTGTTATCAAAAGTTATGGCATCATTACATAATAATGCCATTAGTACAAGATTCTTTTCCAAAAGATTATTATGGTCAAGTTCGTCATTAGAGAGTATTTTTTCATCAACATATACCTTTTGTACAGTCATTTTATTCTGTGTTAGCGTTCCGGTTTTATCTGAGCATATTACTGAAATACTTCCTAGACTTTCGACTGCGTGAAGCTTTCTTACTATAGCATTCTCACGAGACATTTTCTGGGTTCCAAGGGCGAGAACTATTGTTACTATAGAACTTAATGCTTCAGGTATTGCAGCAACAGCAAGGGATACAGCAAACATGAAGGAGTCTATAATTGCCCCTCCCCTATATACATTAAGAGCAAAAATAAAAGCTGATATTACAAGGATAACAAAGGCAAGTTTTTTCCCGAAGTTATCTAAATTAACTTGTAAAGGGGTCTTTTTTTCCTTTGCAGTTTCTAAAAGGTTAGCTATTTTACCTATCTCCGTTTGCATTCCAATAGCAGTAACTAGAATTAGAGCTCTTCCATAGGTTACAAAGCTTCCTGAAAAAACCATATTTTTTCTATCACCAATTGCTACATTTTTCTCGTTAATTATATTAGTTTCCTTTAGTACACTTTCCGACTCGCCTGTTAAAGAACTTTCATTTATCTGAAGACTGTAGTTTTCAATTATTCTTCCATCAGCACTTACATAGTCACCTGCATCTAAATATAGAATATCCCCGACTAGTAATTCATTTGAAGGGATTTCTATCTTATGGCCATTTCTCAAAACCTTGGCGGTGGGCGAAGAAAGATCTTTTAGGCTTTTTAAAGATTGTTCTGCCTTAATATGCTGAATAGTTCCAAGAATTGAATTTATAATAACAACTACAATTATAACAAGTGTACTCTCCAATTTTCCAAGAAAGGCTGATATAATTGCAGCACCTATAAGTATTAGCACTAAGAAGTCATTAAACTGTGCTAAAAATATCTGTAGGTGACTTTTTCTAGCACCTTCAGTTAATTCATTAAAGCCTTGCTTCTCTCGCCTATTCTTTATTTCTATCTCATTTAGACCACTGCTAGTAACACCTAGAGTATTCATCACTTCTTCAGATGTTTGATTATAAAATATGCTCATTATTATTCCCCCTATCTATTTAATTCCAAACACAGAATAAAAAATAAAAGACTCTACAACTGGAATTTACACCAGTTGTAGAGTCTCACTAAACTTTAGAAGTTATCAAAGCCGGGATTTAATCCGTGGTGACGACTTTGATCCTATTAAAATAATAGGAAGTTACTCCCTCTACATATATAATTTTTAATTCTTAAGCAATTACTATCTTATTATAATATTGTATTTAGACATATCTGTCAATAACTAAATCTAAATATTTTTACTCAATCTTTCAACAACACGATTTTCTCCCATAACTTGCATTATTTCATATAAGTCCTGTGTTTGTTGTCTATTAGTTAAAGCTACTCTGATAACTGTTGCAACATCAGAAACTACACCTTTATATAAATCGGGATTCTTTTTATAAACCCTTCCATTTTTTGCATAGCCAAGTTTTTCACTAAGCTCTTTAACGCGTGAAAACCAAGTATCTGCATCATCAGAATGATTATATATATCTAGATAGCCTTTAAGAATTATTTTCACATCTTCCATTTCTATATGTTCAGGGAAATTATAACCTTCGCGAGTACTAGCTTCATAAAAATCATCGAAGAAATATTCGATATGTTCTTTTACATCTAACCACTTTACAAAATCTTTTCTTGGATTTTCATTTTCTCTTTCGATATTAAATATTTGCTTTGCATAATTCTCATGTTTAATAAGAGTGTCAGCAGTTGTAGTATCATACTCTTTAGCAAAAGCAAGGTATAAGCCATAAACGTTACTTGCGCTCATAGCAGCTATAATATTTTTACTCATATCGTTAAGTTTTGAAATATCAAATAGAGCACCACTTTTGCTCATATTTTCAAGGACAATAGTAAAGTTTGTACAAGGCTCATTTAGGTTTTCAGATCTCCATTCTTGAAAGTTAGAGTTAACTAAATTTACAAGATACTCAGTTACAGAAATAAGTGGATACCCCTCAGATTTATAAAAATCTACTCGGATTTCTGGATCTTTTCTTTTACTAAGTTTACGTTTTGATGTTCCATCCATTTTCATTATTGTAGGAATATGAGCATAGTTTGGAGCACTGTAGCCTAACATCTCAAATAATTGTAAATGTATTGGAAGAGAGGATAGCCACTCTTCACCACGGATTACATGGGTTGTTCTCATTAAGTAATCATCTATAACATGAGCAAAATGGTATGTTGGAAGCCCGTTTGTTTTAAGTATTACTATATCTTGATCATTCTCTGGCATACTTATAGGTCCTTTAATTAAATCGTTGCAGATCACTCTTTTATTTGGATCACCAGGGGATTTAAGTCTTATAACAAAAGGGGTTCCCTTAGTTAGTTCGTCATTTATTTCATCGAAACTGGCATTTCTATGAATAGCCCATTTTCCATGATCTCCTGTATTAATTTTAAGCTCCTGTTGAATTTCCCTAGTTTCATCTAGTGCTTCTTCTGTGCAAAAGCATGGGTAAGCTAAACCTTTTCTTATCAAATCTTTTACGAAGGTATGATATATTTCCTTGCGATCGCTTTGCTTATAAGGTCCGTAAGCACCTTTCTCACTACTCGAATCAAGAACTCCTTCATCAAAATATATTCCGAAATCCCGCAGAGTGCTTGTGCTATCTTCTATGGCACCATCTACCTCTCTTTTTTTATCAGTGTCCTCTACTCTAAAATAGAATATTCCTTCACTTTGATGAGCCACTCGCTCAGATATAAGGGCTGCGAATACTCCTCCAAGATGTTGAAAACCAGTAGGGCTAGGAGCATATCTTGTAACCATAGCACCTTCTTTAAGGTTTCTTTCTGGGTAAAGATTAGTATAATAGTCTGGAGTTTTATCTAAGCTAGGAAGTAGTAAATCTGCAAGGTTTGTATAATCCATATTAATCATCCTTTCGTATAAATGTTATTTAAAAACAAAAAAACTCTCATCCTATATATAATAGGACGAAAGGTAAACTTCCGCGGTACCACCTAAATTGATGTAAAGGCATTTCTTACTTTAATGCCGAAAATCCACTTGTTAACAGTATAAACCATACTGTACTCTTTTAACGGTAAGTTACCGTTGGACTTACTCAAATATTTCAGTCCACTGCTCCAGAGCTTCTTTCCGCATTTTCAATTACCAAATTTCCACCATCATTGGCTCTCTTAAAATTGAGATAATACGTACTATTTTCTTTCATTGCATTTCTATTTAAACATTAATTTATTATTTTACTATTTAATGTTAATTATACATGCATTATTTATAATGTCAAATTATTTATTGTTCTATATTGACAATAAATTGGTAATGCCATAGTATATAACGTAATGGTAAATATTACAATGAGTATTTAATTGCATTGTACAACATATAAATTGATACAGATAGTAATTATATATACTTGAGTAATGTGGAAGTGAGATGATAATAATATGGGAGCCTTAATTCTTCTCAGTGATTTTACTGAACAAGACGATGAAGCTTTAAAAAGAAAGATGAGAGAAATGTTTTTAGATAAAAAATATACCTTGAGCTATATACCTTCAATGACGGATAAAAAACTAAAGCATTTTAAAAGAGCAGAAGACAAGCTCAGTGAATATGGGGATTTTCAGTTTGAATACTTTGATATAGATGATTTTTGTAATATAGATAAGATAGAAAAAATATTTGAATCGGAAATAATATATTTATCAGGGGGTAATACCTATTACTTTTTAAACAATATTAAGAAAAGATATTTTATTACTAGACTGAGAAGGTTTGCTTCAAATGGAGGACATATAATAGGTCTAAGTGCAGGCGCAATAATGATGTCAAAAGATATATCCGCTGCACAATTTGGTGACGAAGATATAGTTGGATTATCAGATTTATCATCTTTAGATCTAGTTGATTTTGAGTTTATGCCACATTGGAATCATGACAGCCATTATTTAGAAGAGCTAAAGGAATATTCTAAAACTACAGGAAATACAATTTATACATGCAATGATGGTGATGGAATAATTGTGATGAATAATAAATTGCATTTTTATGGAGACATTAAAATTATAAAAGAGGGTGAAATAAGTACAGTTTAAATACTGTCATGAGCAAGTCTAGAGTTAGGAGTATTATATTTTACAATTTGATGTCTCTCTAGTATTTCTAATGAAGTATAAGTATATTTAATAAATACAGCAGCCGTAACAAAGGATATTATATCAGATATTGGATAAGCAATCCACGCTCCAAGGACTCCCATATCTAAACCATTCATAAGGGCATATGCTAGCGGGATAAATACAATTATCTGTCTGTAAATAGACAGTTTGAAGGAAGTTTTAACCCTATTTATAGCTTGGCAATAGTAAATTGATAAATAGTATATTCCGAGAGTAGGGAACACAGCTATAACTATTCTAAAAGCCTTTGATGCCTCCTCAATAATAACAATATCATTTATAAATAAGCTTATAAGCTGTTTTGAAAAAATCATAAATATTGCCCATAATATAGTAGAACTTATAGATACTGAAATTATTGATATTTTAACAACTTCTTTTAACCTCTTGAAATTTCCAGCACCAAAATTATAGGCGGCTATGGGTTGCATAGCTGCGCTTATACCAAGTACTGTCATAAATAAAAACATTGAAACTCTTGTAATTAAACCAAAAGTTATAATTGCTAAATCCCCTCCATATGATGCTAATAGATTGTTTAATATAACAGCTACCACTGCGTCTGATATCTCTATGATAAAGGTTGAAAACCCAACAAATACTATCCCAATTGATACTGATTTATTAAGAGTTAGTTTAATTGGAAGTTTCAAGCTTTTCTTTATTTTCGTAAATTCATATAAAACATAGGTGAAAGCTATTATCTGAGATAATACTGTAGATATAGCGGCTCCACTCATACCATAAGAAAGTACATTTATTAGAAAATAATCTATAACTACATTACAAATAGCTCCGATAGAAGTACTTATTAGAACGATTTTAGTATTTCCAAAAGCAGTCATAATATAAGATGCAATTACTGAAAATGATTGAAACATTACACCTATTTGTATGATACTCACATATTCTTTTGCAAGAGGAAATATATTTTCTGTTGCACCTAAACCAAATATAATTGAATCCTTAAAAATGAAAATACCAATAGAAACTACAGATATTATTATTAGCATTAGTACTATAGCATTAGGTATTACAATTTTTAAATTTTCGAAATCCTCTTTTCCACAGCTTCGTGCAACTGCGGTAGAGGCACCAATAGCTATAAGCATAGATATAGCTAGAAACAATCGTTGAATTGGGAAGATGATTGTTAAAGCACCGATAGCATTAGCACCTATGGCCTGTCCTACAAATATAGAATCAACCGTGTTGTACAATTCTGCCACCATTAAAGAAATTATTGATTGCACAGAAAATTTTAACAATAGGCTCCCGATTTTTTCTTCCCCAAATATTCTGTTGCTTTCTGCCACACTATTCATTGTCATGAAATCCACTTCTCCTTAAAAATCTTTTATTATCACAATATTATTGTATGCTACTTGGAGTAGTTTAACATTCACAGGGTTGCTAGATACAAAGCACAAAGTTGCTAACTGGTGTATTTGAAATTTGGTGAAATAACAAAAAAACACCTTAAAACAGGTGTTTTTGTACTTTTTGAAGAATTATAAAGGTAGAACCATAGCCTTCTATTTTTATTATGTTGTTATACACTGCAGTTTTTTTAGCATAAGACAAAGAAATATTAGGAGAAGAAATTTTATTTAAAATTTTCCATTCGTCAAAGCTAAGTCTTTTGGGCTTACCCATACGCAGCCATATATCGTAAGCTGACCCGATTTTCTCTGAAACCTCATATTTAATAACTTTATAGTCGTGGATTAAATTTTTAATTGATAAAGAAATTTTTACCTCAGTAATATTTTTACTACCTTTACCTTTAGATAAATCCTCTATATTGATTAGGTTATTAATCTCATTACTATAGCTGTAAAGTAGGACCTGTATATCTTCATCTCGTCTTGTGATAATATAACCATCACCCTTGTCTATAACCTCATTTCCTAGCTTTGATAATAAATAATAAGCATAGTATGAAGATTTCTTTATTCCATTTAAGGTAAGAAGTCCAGGTGAGCCAAAAAATAATTCGTTGTTTAAAATTGAATTTTCTTCTACTGTATCAAAAGCCTTTAGAGCCAGTAGCTTATCATTACTGTTAATAAAATTATGAATAATGTATGGTAGCATATAAGAGGAATCATAAATAGCATTTATATCTTTAGGAACATTAAAAGGGTCCTCTATTAAATTATTCAATTCATATTTCTTGAAGATTTTCCGTGTAATATCTATATACTCTAAAGATAAATCTTTTGAAGCTTGAAATTTCCACTCCTTAACTATTTCAATTCCATATATGTCAGCAAAATAGAGTATAAAGCTTTCTAAAAGTTTTATGAAAGAGTTCTTATCATCAAAAGTCTGATTCAAAATTATTAATGGTTCAAGTGATATATCCATTAAAAATCCCAGTAGCTTGTCAACCTCATCCCAATTTAAAAAGCTCACATTATCATTGAAATATATTTTCATTTCTTTTCCGAATAAATTTTGAACTATACCATTTTTAAAGCCTATAGTTTGTTGGATAGATCTCAAATATTCCTGTTCCCTTGCTTTAATGAGTTCTTTTGCATCGCCTAAATTTATTTTTTCTTTCCACACATGTTTTAAGGGGTTGCCTTCTAACAAAAAATCTGTTTGAAGTTTTATAATTTTATTAGTATAGTTGAATCTATCATAGTTTTCTAAATAACAAGATAAGTATTGTAGTGATTCAGGTAAATCATATATTTGAATATTTTTAAAACCATTAAATTTATCCCCTGGAATATTATATTTTTTCCTATATTGGAGTGGTGTACACTTACAGTATTCTTTAAAACTCTTATTATAATATCTAGAATGAGAAAATCCAACATCCTCTGAAATATCTGTTATTGTTTTATCTGTATTTAATAGTAATTTAATAGATTTGTCTACCCGTACTTTATTTAGTAATTCACTAAAATTTGTTCCGGACATATCTTTTATTTGGTGAGATAAATAATAAGAACTTAAATATTCTTCCTTCGCTATATCCTGTAAACTAATTTTATTCATGTAATTATTATATATGTACTTGCTAATTCTTTGATACCGTTCAAATTGTAACCCACTCACATTTAGCCATTTCTCATCATAGGTGAGATAATGAAAATTGTTTATTAAATGAAATAGTAATTTTACTAAAATTGACTCTATTTGATCATCAAAGTTTTCACTTTTTTGTATTGCCTCACAGGCTAAAACGGATAAATATTTCCGGAGAATATCATACTTTTCTTCTTGTTGTGCTCCCTTTTCGCCTGAGTTTGTATAAAAATAAATATTTTCCATATCGTTATAATACTTTTCAAAGAAAGTAGGGTCAATGTGGAAAATTAAAACTTTATTGTCTTGATTTGAATAGATTTTATGGGCTTCATCTGGATTTATAATTTCAATTTCATTTTCATGAGATTCATAGTTTCCTGATTCTATAAGCACATTAATAGAACCCTTTAATACAAAAATTATTTCCAAAGAATTGTGCCAATGTATGGGATAGTCATTTATACTCTCTAAAGAGACACTTAGAGGTAAATCATTCATGTAACTTATATACTCTTTTCTCATTCTAATATTCTCCTCTGGTGCCACCTACGTGGCAAGTGCATCCAATCTAATCTATCTCTAGTACATCAAACACACTCTTGCTTATTAGCATAATTAAAAATGATGCTAAAATATTATAACAAATTAATACTATATAGGATATGTATTGCGCAGAGGAATTATCATTGGAACCTACTAGCAAAATTACATGTATAATAATTCCTGGTAATACTACTAAAAAAGTAATGCCCATTTTTATGAACATTCCGAGGGTTTTTGAATGAACGGATCCTAAAAACCTTCTTGAAAGCACATCGCCATAAGTATATATGGCACCAAATGAAGCATAGGTAATACCACATAACACTGAAATTATTGGACTGCTTTTAAATATAAATCCAGACACAACAAATAGTACAAGTCCATCTATTGTATATTTAATTAAATCCGCTAATGTGGCATAAAATAACTTAGACATTGAGGAATAAGGAATTAAAAATATAAACTGCTTTGAAAGCTCCTGACCCCATTTTCCTTGAAAGGTAAAGAAGAATAACATATATATTGAAAAATATAAAACTGTGCTCATACTTGACCCTTTGAAAATATAACGTGAACCTAATCCTACACCAATCATTATAAAGGTCATCTTATCTATAAAAGGAATTCCAGACTTTCTGTATTCAAGAAGATGTCTATAAAAAATTGCACTAGAGCCATTACCTAAGTTCCCAGATTTAATTTTTCTGAACTTTTTCCTTCCATAATTCACATTGCCCTTTCCTGATTTTTTTATTGCATACATTTCTTCTTTTTTATCTGTTGCTGCAAGAACATCCTCGTAATAGTCCGTGTTCAGTTTGTATAATGTAAAAATCATAGAAATAATCACAATTACGCAAAGCAGTATATGGATAAAAAATGAATAGGTTATACCATTAACTGCTGCCATTAAAATAGACTTAAACCAACCTATGAATGGCATATATATAAAGAAACTATTATTAAAAAAACTAACAGCTGCCTTTGAAAAATCTTTGTATATATATATATTATATAAAAGTGCTATACCAAAAATAGCTGTTATAATGTTTAATATTTTTTTAGCCATGATTCTTGTTTTACTTGATCTAGATGTTATGGAATAAGTTAACAAACCTAGAAGTGACATAGTAAAAACAAGGAAAAATGCAACTAAAAGAATTATAATAATACCAGACCCTGTTATAGGTAAAAAATTTCTTGCGTTTGGAATCTGAAATAATAAGAACATGACAAGGAATAAAGTAGTATAGAGCTGTTTTATAAATCCATAAATCAAGACCCTCTTTTCCGATATTGGGGCTGTAAATACAAAATTTACATCTGACAACCTAAAAAAGCTACTTCCGTTATCGATTCCATTTTTAACTCCATACCATACTGTAAGCAAAATGGCTGCGGTTGCAATAGCTCCGTAGACTTCAGCACTTCCATTTACAGAACTTTGACTTGGAAGAATAAGCGCTGAAACTATTATAAAAGTGAAAAAGATAAATATAAGTAAATAGAGTATCAATATTACTGGTTTTTTCTTAAGCTGTAAAATATGATTTTTCAATGTTTTTCTAAATATATAAAAAAGTGGCTTCATTTTATTCCCTCCGTAACATGGAAGAAAATTTCCTCTAGAGATTCATTCGTAGCGAGTAGCTCTTGTTTTGTCCTTGACATTACTATAGATCCTTCTTGCATTATAAGTGCTCTATCCCATAGGTCCTCCACACTATTTATAATATGAGTACTTATGACCACGGAACAGCCAGAATTCTTTAGTTCTAAAAACACAGCACTTAGTTCTTTTATTGCTTTTGGATCAAGGCCTACCATAGGTTCATCAAAAAGCACTACCTTAGGATTTGGTAAAAGTGCACAGCATATACTTACCTTCTGTTGCATTCCCTTTGAAAGTTCTTTACCTAGCTTATCCCTCTTATCGGATAGTTCAAACCTTTCAAGAAGAACTTCAACCTTATCTTTATAATCCTTTATTTTATACGCTCCAGCTATAAATTCAAGGTGTTCGTAGACTGTAAGCATATCATACATTGCAGGTGTTTCAGGTATATAACCGAAAAGTTTTTTTGCGTCTAGACTTTTATTAATATACCCGCAAATATCAATTTCACCTTCATATTTTAAAAGCCCGGCTATACATTTTATTGAAGTGGTTTTACCCGCACCATTAGGCCCCAGTAGTATAGCAATTTCTCCATCATTAACATAAAAACTAATATCATTTACAGCAAAAGTTTTGTCAAATTTCTTTGTTACATTTTTTACGTTTAGCATAATTACCCTCCATTTTAAGTTGGACTTATATGGGTATATTCTGCATTTTGCCATTAATTCCTTTATTTAAAATGTTTTTCGGCTTAACTATAGCTATGTTTATTTATAAAAATTGTAAATAAAAACCAACAAAAACACTATTATATAATACTTGAAATATAAATAAATAATCGTGATATTAAGATAAGGTAAAGGTAATAATATAAATACTTATTAATTTTATTTAAGTAATTTCAAGGAGAATTAAAATGGAAAAATACGTTTATGTTATTATCTCAAGCACTCCAAGTTCTATGGGGTAAATTATTAGAAAACTTTTAAGAGGAAAATATAATCACGCATCCATAAGTCTAGATGAGAGTTTAAGCCAAATGTATTCCTTTTGTAGACTGACAGTTAGTAATCCACTTGTAGGGGGTATAATTAGAGAAAGTGCATTTACGCTTACAATTGGTCTTAAGGATGGTGTTCCTATTAATATATACCGTATACCTGTAACTCCCCTGCAGTATGAACAAATCAGCAAATTTATATACGACACATATAATGATGCTGAGATCTATTACTACAATATTTTTCAAGCTATTGGGCTTATTTCAAATAAAAAGCATGTAATGTATAAGACATATATATGCACTGAATTTGTCATGGAAGCCTTAGGACATGGAGGAATAGAACTCACACCGTTAAAACCATATGAGATAACCCCAACAGATATTGGTGGAATCATGGGTGAATTTATATATTATTCAGGAGACTTAAATGACTACCCCAAGAGGTATAGGACAAAAACAAAAGATGATGAACGTTTCTTTTGTAAAACAGGTTTTTTTTATGAAGTGATTAATACAATTAAACATTTATGGAAAGTTATACGTAGAAATAAGATGAGCAAAGGGGTATAAATTGGAATTACTAGTAAAACACTGTATAATGTGTGTACGATGATAATTATACAGTGTTTATTAGGAGGCATAGCTAATGGGTATAAACCAGCATACAATTTCTATGAAGTTCGAATTAAATGAAGAAGACTATGAAGCTATTAAAAATTTAGAAACTATTTGCTGTGATGAGCAAATAATTAATTTAAAACTAGAACTCGATTACAAAATGAGCCTAAGAAGGAATTCTATAAAGAATAAAATTATGACAGAGTTTCTCTATTATGAAAATGAATTTTTAGTAGGGTATTTGGGGTTATGTAATTTTCATGGTACCTCAGTAGAGGTTAGTGGTATGGTCCATCCTAAGTTTAGAAGAAGAGGAATTTTCAAAAAATTATATGTTCTTGCTGTGGAAGAATGGCAAAGAATGGGACCGTCTGAGGTATTAGTGCTATGTGACCACACTTCTCGTTCGGGGTTAGCTTTTATAGAAGAAATTGGAGCTGAATATGGCTTATCAGAATACAAAATGTGTGTAAATCAAGGGAATTTACAAATTAAGCATGCGTTGGCTGTTAAACTTAGATTGGCCAATAGTGAAGATTCTGATGAAATTGATAGACAAAGTTCTATTTACTTTGGGATGTCTGAAGAGCAAACTGATAATAAAGAGCATGAAGAGGACAAAGAAAAAACACCCGTTGAAGTAGATGATAATTTTATTAGCTATATGGCTGAGGTGCAGGGGGAAATTATAGGCAAAATACATATTTCCATAACCAATAATGAGGGTTTTATTTATGGACTTGGAGTACTTCCAAATTTCCGAGGAAAGGGGTATGGACGAGAAGTTTTGTGTTCAGCTCTGGATATATTTAAGAGAGAAAATGTAGAAAATATCTTTCTTGATGTTGCTACAGAAAATAAAAATGCACTTGAACTTTATGAGTCTTGCGGATTTGAAGAGATTTCAGTAATGGATTATTATATAGTTTGTTAAGGTATTAGGTTATTTATAAGTAATATTTTTTGATGATGCCACTTGCCACGTTGGTGGCATGCGACATCTCATTTTTTTTA
>JANZQE010000271.1:0-2791 GCA_038040705.1 Clostridium sp.
GCGATTTTTGTGTGTTTTTCCCAAGTGATGTCCATAGACCTGCTTGTGAGAGCGATGGGCAGTCAATGATTAGAAAGGTAGTATATAAAATTAATGTAGGTTTGCTAAATAAGTAAGATGGGGAGTATGAAAATATGGAACACGTAAATTGGGGAATAATAGGTTGTGGGCAAGTTACTGAAGTTAAAAGTGGTCCAGGTCTATACAAGTCTAATAACTCAAGTCTTTTAGGAGTTTATAATGCTCATTATGATAAGGCTGTTGACTATATAAAGAGACATGGAATTGCAAAGGCCTATAGAACTGTAGAAGACCTTTTGGTTGATGAAGCTATAGATATAGTTTACATAGCTACTCCTCCTAAGTTTCATAAGGAGTATGCGATTCAGTGTCTTAAGGCAGGAAAGATACCTTATATTGAAAAGCCAGTGGCGATGACATATGAGGAGTGTCTTGAAATAAAAACATTATCAGAAGAACTTAATATACCAGTATATATAGCTTTTTATAGAAGAGGACTAGAAAAGTTTCTTAAGATTAAAGAACTACTTCTTAATAAGGAAATTGGAGATATAAGGTACATTTATATAACCCAAATTATGAAGGTTGAAGACAATGAACTTGATAGAGAAAAATTACCATGGAGAGTTATACCTGAAATATCAGGAGGAGGTAAATTCTTAGATATGGCAGTACATGTATTTGACTGCTTGACATTATACTTTGGAGAGATGGAGTCAATGAAGGGTATGGTAGAAAACAAAGGCGGATATTATGATGCCGATGATACGGTTATGGCTTCTTTTAAATTCAAAAATGGAGTTGTAGGTTCTGGTACATGGTGTTATGTGGCAGATAAAAATATTGATGAAGTTCAGATAGTTGGAGAGAAGGGTAGAATTGTATATGAGGGTCTTTCAGCTAAGAGATTTACTTTAATAAAAGATGATATAGAAACAGTATATGAGTTTGAAGAGCCTGGTCATATAGCTATGCCTTACCAACAGGCAGTAGTTAATGAACTTATAGGTAAAAAAAAGAGTTTTGCAAACTTTAAAGAGGCAATAAATACCGTAGAGATGACTGAGATGCTTTTAAAAGATTATTATAGAGGGTGTGATAAAAAATGTTAAGAATTAAATATGAAGATATGGTTAAGGAATTTGAGAGGGTACTCACTAAAAAAGGATTTAATTCTGATATTGCAAAAAGAAGTGCAGAACTTTTCGCTAAAAATAGTTTAGATGGGGTATATTCGCATGGAATTAACAGGTTTCCAAGAGTAATTTCTTATGTAGATAAGGGATATATAAAGATAGATGCTGAGCCTACGGTAGAAGGTACTATGGGTGCATTAGAAAGATGGAATGGCAACCTTGCAATGGGTAATACTAATGCAGAAAGTGCAATGAATAGAGCTATAGAACTTGCTAAACAGCATGGAATTGGCATTGTTGCACTTGGTAATACAAACCACTGGATGCGTGGGGGTGCTTATGGTTGGCAAGCTGCTGATGCTGGAATGATTGGTATGTGTTGGACAAACACTATGCCCAATATGCCTGCATGGGGCAGTAAGGATAGAAATATAGGTAATAATCCTTTTATTATGGCTATTCCTAGAAGTTATAAAGAGCATGTTGTTGTAGATTGTGCTATGGCTCAGTTTTCTTATGGAAAAATTGAGGAGTGCAAATTCAAAGGGCAACAACTGCCTGTTGTTGGTGGTTATGATTCTGAAGGAAATGCGACTACTGACCCTTTAGAAATTGAAAAAACTTGGAGGGTGTTACCTATTGGATTCTGGAAGGGATCAGGTATATCTATTGCACTTGACCTTATCGCTGCTGTATTATCTGGAGGTAATTCAACAACTGCTATAGGTAAAAAATGTGAAGATGAATACGGATTATCTCAAATACTTATTGCTATTGACCCAACTCATATGAGTAGCAAGGAAATTACTGATAGAATTATAGATGAAGTTATTGGTGATATTAAGTCATCTGAGAAGGCTGATGAAAATGGTGATATATTCTATCCTGGTGAGAGGTCAATAAATACCAGAAAAGATAATTTGGTGAGTGGAATTCCGGTTGTAGAAGAAATATGGAATTCTATCAAAGAAATGTAAGGAAATTTAATTCTTAAAATATTAAGAATTTTATAATAAAATTTTAGGGGGCAAACAAAATGAAAACGAAAAAAATATTATCAATTATTTTATCATCAGTTTTAGCTTTTAGTGTCGTAGGTTGCAGTGCCAATAAAACAAATGGAGACACTGCTAAGGAAACTACAGACGAAGTTGTAACACTTCGAGTTGCGCACAATCAAACATCTTTAGATAATCCTTACCAATTTGGTCTTGTTAAGTTTGCAGATGTACTGAAGGAAGTATCAGGAGGGAAAATGCTAGCGGAGGTTTACCCAGGTACTTTAGGTACTAATGAAAATGAACTTGCTATGAAACTTACTACAGATTCTGTGGATATGGTGGTTGCTTCTCCAGGATTTATGGCGTCGACTGGGGTTAAAGAGTTTGATTTACTTTCATTACTTTACTTATTTGATAGTTTTAAAGATTGGGAAACTTCAATTGACGGTGAATTTGGAAACAAAATGAAAGATTTAATCACTGAAAAGACTAATAATGATTATAAAGTTGTAGGTTATTATTCATCAGGTGTAAGAAATTACTACGGTAAGAAGCCTATAATTGAACCTGCGGATGCGAAGGGTCTTAACATCAGATTACAAGGTTCTCCAGTACAACAAGAATTTTGGAAAG
>JANZQE010000272.1:0-3087 GCA_038040705.1 Clostridium sp.
CCAAAATCTCGCTACTAATGATGCAGAAATAAGAATTGCATTTATGCTTTTAGAATTTGGGGAAAAGTATGGTGTCTCTATAGATGAAGGATTGCAAATCAAATTACCTATTAATAGAGAAGAGATGGCGAATTATGTTGGAGTCACACGAGAAACCATAAGCAGGAAGTTAAGTATATTTGAAGATTTGGGTATCATTAGCCTTAAGGGAAACAAAGTACTTATTATAAAACAAATAGATAAATTAAAGTCATATGTAGAATAATAACTTTAAGTAACCCTTGCGACGCATTATTAACATAATCCCCTTAAGGTAAACAGATTAATAATAAAAATCTGTTTACCTTAAGGGGATTGTTTTTTGAAATTTTGATTCAAATCATATTTTTATATATCAAAGTTAGCTAAACTTATGTCATTGGAATACGAGATCTAAAAGCTAAATTTATAGAGGAGGATTTGAAAATGGATAATAAAAAAATAGAAAAGTTAACTCAAATTTTGCAAAAATTAAATCAGGAGGGTGTAACTGAAGCTTTAAGAAAAGAGGCTTTGGACATTGTTGCTAACATAAGCCCTATTGAACTTTCTATTGCAGAACAAAATTTAATAGAAAAGGGGATGAATCCTCAGGATCTAAGACATCTTTGCGATATTCATATGGAAGTTCTAAAAGATGAACTTGATAAAATCAAAACAAAAATTGAACCAGGCCATGTTGTGCATACCCTTATTGCTGAGCATGATAAAATTCTTGAATTTCTAACACAACTTGAAGACATTAATCTTAAAATTCAAAAGAGTGAAAGCTATGATAGCGCTTTAGAACAAATTGAGGCATTAAAGACTGTTACATTTAACATATTGGATGCAGAGAATCACCACCAAAGAGAAGAAAAAGTATTGTTTACTGAGATGGAAGACAGGCAAATCACTGGTCCGACTCGAATTATGAGAATGGAGCATGAGGATTTAAGAGCCAAGAAAAAGTTTTTGAAAGTGGCGGCAGAAGAGGCTTCTAATTTAAACTTTATTGAGTTTAAAGCAAAAGTGGATGACACATCGAAATATATTATATTTAACTTAAGAGATCACATATTTAAAGAAAATTATATTTTATACCCTACAGCAATAGAAGCTATAATAGGGAAAGAAACATGGCAGGATATGAAGAGAAGATGTGATGAGATAGGCTATTGTGGCTTTACCCCTAAACAATAATTTTATATTTTTTTAGCTAAAAAACATATTCGTAACATACGTTACCGACAGCCTGGCTATAAATTAGTATACTTGTATCATAACCGAGGCACACATGGTGCTTACAAAAGAAAAAGATGGAGGGCGATTCGTATGTCTATGTTTTGTTATCAATGTCAAGAAGCAGCCAATTGTAAAGGCTGTACTGTAAAGGGAGTATGTGGTAAGACTGAAGACCTTGCAAAGGCTCAGGACTTATTAATTTATATAACTAAAGGAATATCTATATACAGTGTACGTGCTAGAGAGAACGGTATAATTAATAAAGAAGTAGATAACTTCATAATGGAAAGCTTATTTGCGACTATAACAAATGCAAATTTTGATACAAATACATTTATTACAAGAATAAGAAAAGGCTTAAGCTTAAGAGAGGAATTAAAACAACAACTTCTTAAAGCTGGCGTTAAATTAAGTGATAAAGGTGAAAATGCAACTTGGCTTAAAAAAATATTTAATACATTTGGATTTGGTAAAGAGGAAGAATTAAATTTACCTGATGCGGCAGTTTGGTTTTCTAATGATTTGAAAGAATTTAATGAAAAAGCAGGCAAAGTCGGCGTACTATCAACTGAAAATGAAGATGTAAGATCTTTAAGAGAACTTCTAATTTACGGCATCAAAGGTATGGCTGCGTATGCTAAACATGCGAATAACCTTGGATATGATGATGAAGGACTTCATGCCTTCGCTCAAAAGGGACTGGCTTCTACTTTAGACGACTCTCTTAGCGTTGATGAGCTTGTGGCTTTAGTTCTTGAGTGTGGTAAGTATGGTGTTTCTGCAATGGCACTACTAGATAAGGCCAACACTACTAGCTACGGAAACCCTGAAATAACAAAAGTTAATATAGGTGTTAAAAATAATCCTGGTATATTAATTAGTGGCCATGATTTAAAAGATATGGAAGAATTATTAAAACAAACTGAGGGAACTGGAATAGATATCTATACTCATAGTGAAATGCTTCCAGCTAACTATTATCCTGAATTTAAAAAGTACAAGCATCTAGTAGGTAATTACGGGAATGCCTGGTGGAAGCAAAACCAAGAATTCGAAAGTTTCAACGGACCAATACTTATGACTACAAACTGTATTGTAACTCCGAAGGCTTCTTATAAAGATAGAATATACACTACTGGAGTAACGGGCTTTGAAGGTGTTAAGCATATAGCTGACGGAGCATCCGGAAAAGCAAAAGATTTTTCTGCAATAATTAAACAGGCTAAAAAATGCTCTGCACCTAAAGAAATTGAAAAAGGTGAAATAGTTGGAGGCTTTGCTCATAATCAAGTAATAGCTCTTGCGGACAAGATTGTAGATGCTGTTAAATCCGGAGCAATAAAAAGATTCTTTGTAATGGCAGGTTGTGATGGTAGAATGAAGAGCCGTGATTACTACACTGAATTTGCGAAAAAGTTGCCAAAAGATGCAGTTATACTTACAGCTGGTTGCGCAAAATATAAATATAACAAATTAGATTTAGGTGATATTGGTGGAATCCCAAGAGTATTAGATGCAGGTCAATGTAATGATTCATACTCATTAGTAGTAATAGCACTTAAATTAAAAGAAGTATTTGAATTAGAAGATATAAATGAACTACCTATTTCTTATAATATTGCATGGTATGAGCAAAAAGCTGTTATAGTACTACTTGCATTATTACATTTAGGGGTCAAAAACATTCATTTAGGACCAACTCTTCCAGCATTTTTATCCCCTACCGTAGTAAAGGTATTAGTTGATAACTTCGGAATTGGTGGAATAACTAATGTAGATGATGATATTGATATGTTTATGGGTGCATAGCACTTAGAATTTTAT
>JANZQE010000273.1:0-6933 GCA_038040705.1 Clostridium sp.
AATTTATTGTATAATATAGTTAATAAGTTGTTTCGTCTTGGTATTTTATTATGAACCAATAGGGTCTCAGATAAATAACTTGATTATTAAAGGAAATCTAAGAGAAAATACCGAAACCTATTATACACTTAGGTTATCTAAGTTCACGATATAATGTATGTTTCTTATTCAACTAACGAGGAAGTTTAATTCAGTAGAATAGAATTATATAAAATTTATTATGAAGGGAAAGGTTATTGGCTATGGAAAGAAAAAAAAATATAATATATATTCTCTTAACCATAATTTTTTTATTAATTATAATTATTTCTTCTTTAAATATTTACAATATAAAATTACAAAGGAATGATAGAGAAGAAAATTCCAATTCTTTCAATATTGGTGGAATAGTTTTTGATGCCAGCCAGAGAACAGAATACGCTGACTTTACTGGAAAATGGTTCAGCGAAGGAAATGGGAATATCAGTTTTGGTATTTCAGCGGGGGTTATAGACCCCAACACGGAGGTGTCTATATCGTTGATGGCAATGTCGGCACATGGAGCCAAATTGGTTAGAGATGTTCGATTTCAACTAACAGAACGTGATAAGGAATACAAGTTACTGGAGGTAATAGAAGAAGAAAAAGTATATATTGACACCATTACATCTGCTTCTTACAAAGAGTATTTCTCAACATTTCTCCCTGGTAAAGAAGATACCTATTATATGTTAAGTACAGAAATTTTAGATGAAAATGGTCAAGCCGAAGATACTGTCGTCACACAAATTTATGTTCCTGAAGCGGATTATTAATGAATAATTTTCTTAACGGACGACATAAGTAGTAATTAATTCTGACATAATATATGAAGAATCATCTTAATATTAAGCCATAATATTCTTATAGTACAAAACATAAAAGAGCAGAAATATCTGCTCTTTTATTAGCTCATTTGGGAGTATAGCCCAACATGACCGATTATCTTTACTAACTCACCTGGGTAAATTACTAAACAATAGTTGTAGTCAAAAACAAATGTTATTGTTTACGGTTATATGTTCCCATCGATTCATAAAATAACAAAAGGCTGCATTTTTAAATACAGTCTCAATTGCGCAAGATAATAAGCTTTCGAACTACTTAAACTTTTCTGGCTTTTCAACTCTCATGGATAAAATATGACCACACGCAGTACAAATATCAGCGATTGTTGCTGAACCCGTATTCAAAAACTTACCTTTAATTGGTTGCATAACAGCGTAACCTGTTAATTTACCTTGTCCAATTTCTTCACAACCACAGATCGGACATTTTCTATTACTTTCCATAATACACTCCTCCTATTGTTGATGAACGATACTATACGAGTACAATATAAATCATTTATTTAATTATACTATTACTGCCTTAAATTATATATAAAGAAATCATGTTTTATTTATTATACTGTCACTTGCATAGAAATAGAAGCAGTGGGGGAAACGGTGCATACGCCCACAATTAGACCAATATACGTGCCGAAATAGGTACATAGGCGTAGGCAATTTTACCGCAGAGAATCTAGAAAAATCAATCTTGTTAGAAGTTTCTCCTTTAACATTAATATTGCTGTCTATATCTTTGCGATCTCTCCATTCTTTAGGCTTCCTATTTTTTAACCAGAAGATCTGTGCGGTAGTATCCGCAGCTACTTCCTTAGTTATTTCTGTAGTAGTTCTTATCCCATCTGCATTCATTTGCTTTTACTCATTAGCACTACCTCCTTATAACTTCTGCCTCTATTTTACACCTTACCCCCTGTAATATCAATTTTAAGACACTATTGTATACTCCACGTAGAATTAGTCGCAACTACCTAATATCTTTCTTGAGAGCTATAAATAGCTGGGCAGTTCTTGCGCCTATATCTGCTTTTTATGTTGCCTAAAATCTTTGCTATAACACTTGTTACTATCACTACATATATTCCCATATCAATAACTTCGAGCAATATTCTTATGCAATGTTTCCTTGGAAATGTTTTTCATAATCATCCCACCTTCTCAATAAATATCTTTATTCGTGCTACTTACTAATACTTAATTAATAAAAGTCAATGGTATCAGTTACTTACTAGATATTACGGTTAATTATTCAATTAAATTCTTATTAAATTTAGCAAGATTCTAATTAATTTTAATTAAATCTTATTTGCTAAAAAATCCTCTCCTACAATTTGAGATGCACTTTCCATAGGATGATTAGGACTGTGTGCAAGTATCATTATTCTTACTGCGAATCGTGGGTGGGATAGTTCATATCGATACCATATTTCTTCTGAAAACTTTTAAAATACTATGTTGTAAGCGTATCAATGCTTCCATCAAATCAGTTTCACGAAACACCTTTCAACCCTTTCAATTCTAGGGATACATTAATCTTTAACGCTTTTATATAATTTGTAATAATCAATAATCTTCTTGGCTGTTATGAAAAAAATAAATTCTACTTATAACTGACTACCTCTACTCCTTCATTTTCAACTATTTTGCATAGTTCGCTTAAATGCTCTGGTGACGGAGTTTCGAACTGGCTTGATGGTTTTTCCAAACCAAGAGCTTGATATTTGCTGTCACCAAATGAGTGGTATGGCAGCAGTTCTATTTTGGGTGCGTCGATATTAGCTTTAACAAATTGTGCAGTTTTCCTTATATTTTCTATATCCGAGTTAACCCCATCTATAACTGGTATGCGGACTACTACAGGTACTTTCAACTCGTTGAGTCTTGATATATTCGCTAATATCTTCTCGTTACTAATCCCTGTATAAAACTTATGTTTATTTTCATCCATATGTTTTATGTCTATAAATATTAGATTTACTTTTTCTAATATATCTTTCACATCATCAAAGTTAAAGTGTCCTGATGTTTCAATAGTTAAATCAATAGCTTGATCATAAAGTTTATATACAATTTCTCTCAAAATATCTGTTTGCACGGTTGCTTCACCCCCTGAAAAGGTAACGCCACCTCCTGAAAATCTATAGAATATCTTTTGCTTCTCTATTATTTTTAATATTTGTTCACTATTATAATTATAAATTAAATTATTTTTTTCATTTAAATCTGTAAAACTTTCCGGATTAGAACACCATTGACATCTAAGAGGACAACCCGCAAAAAAAATAACTGTTCTTATTCCATTTCCATCATTAACTGAAAAATTTTGTGGTGCCATAAAATATCCACTCACATGATTCATATAAATTCCTCCTAATCTAAAAATTAAATATTAAAGTAAAGACATAACCCAGTTAAGCTATGTCTTTACTTTAATTTCAATAATTTTTGTGAGCTGTTCTTTCAATGATTGCATCTTGCATTGACCTGGATAGATTAACAAATTGTGTGCTATATCCAGCAACTCTAACTAATAAGTCTTTGTAACCTTCTGGACTTTTTTGAGCTTTACGCAATGTTTCAGTAGATATTGTATTAAACTGAACATGGAATGCTCCTAGAGAGAAAAAGGATTGAATCATAGCACCTAAATTACTCTGTCCTCTTTTCGTATTTACTAAATCCTCATTTAATCTTAAATTTAATAATGTTCCACCTGAATGTACATCTTGATTAAGTTTTGCAGCTGAACGCATGGCTGCCAGTGGCGTAGATGTATCAGATCCAGCAAATGGTGATACCCCTTCGGATAATGGTTCTTTAGCTTTTCTGCCACATGGAGTTGCTCCAATGACTTTACCAGCTGGCAGATAGTTAGATATCCCCATAAAAGCAGTGTTAAACTTGTTTCCATTTATGTCTTTATATTTACGCCCTTCTTTGTAAAAATAATTAGCCATTTTAATAGCAATATCATCTACATAGTCAATATCATTACCATACTTTGGAACATCAAGCGCCAATTGTCTTAAATCTTCGTAACCTTCCCAATTGGCATCAAGTGCATTAATAAGAATTTCCATAGTAGTAACTTTATCTTCAAACACAAGTTTCTTTATTACAGCTAAAGAATTAGATGTAACAGCAAGACCCATTCCTGTAAGAACAGGCCCTAAATTATATTTTGCACCAGCATCAACTAAGTCTTTTCCCTTTATCATACATTCTTCTATGCAGGATGATAAAAATGGTCTTGGAACCATCTCCTTATGAAGTTTTTGTGCGAGTAAAGTGGCTATAATGGCATGTGAAGTTAAATTAGCAAATTGCATGTAAAATGCACTTTCGACTTCTTCATAGGTCTCAAACTTATTTGGATTCTTCGCGTCCAAACCTATCTTCTTACCAGTAATCCTACTTTCACCTTGGTTTAGTGCAAATTCTAATGCTGCAGTAAAATTTATGTTTGCGGCTGAAGTCCATTCACCTGTTTTTCTGAAATGCGGAACCACACAACCACAGTTGTTCCAATCTCTCGCATCTTCTGGTTCATATCCGGCATTTATGAGCATTTGATAACCAGCATTATCGTTATGAATTGCTGGAAATCCAGTACCCTTACTTACCAAATGAGTTACAGCTTCTAAAAATTCACTAGGACAATCCTGCTGAATTCTAACACTTAGACCTGGTTGATGAGTTTTTACTCTTTCAGTTGCTTTCAAGCACATATATGAAAGATCATTAGTAGCATCTTTTCCTTCCCTTGTTTTACCACCTACAGTTAGGTTTTGAAATTGGTTATATCCAGCAAAAAATTCAGCTGTATTTGCTGATATAGTCCAAACCCACTCAGAAAGTTTTATCCAAAATGCTTCAATAAGTTCTTGAATTTGATCCTTAGTCATGATTCCATTATCTATATCAGATTTGTAGTATGGATACATAAATTGGTCAAATCTACCAATATTAAGTGCAAGTGGGTTTTCAGATATTACTCCACTAAGTTGCGAAAACCAAACAAATTGAATAGCTTCATAAAAAGTAGTAGGAGGATTTTCAGGTATCTTACTACATGTTTCAGCGATTTTTAAAAGTTCATCTTTTCTTATAATATTATTTTCTAAGGCTGCCATTTCTCTAGCTTTTTTAGAATATCTATTTGCAAGTGAAATAACCCCCTCTGAAGTAATAATAATTGAATCATAGAATTCTTTTTTCTTCATATCTTCTGATGAGGTAAGTGATAGCTTAGTTATATGCTCTTTTGCCTCTCTAATTATTCCACCAAAGCCTTTTTTAAATAAAACATCTTGATAATCAGGTGTTATTTCACCTACAGCTTGTCTCCATTTAGAATCATTATCAACAAAACCAGTGTCAACTACAACTTTTGCAGTTTCTTCAGGCAATTGGGCTAAAAATGCTTCTTCTAAAGATTTCCCTTTCCAATAAGGAAATATATCTTTTCTAACGAATGATCTTTGCTCATCTGTCATAATATATGGATCTTGAACCCTTTTATCGAAATTATCCATTTCACTATCTACCCAGGTCCATGAGAACTCAGGAGTTAGGATGCCACATTTTCTGAATTCACCAATAACTCCGACAATAAGCTCTCCATCAAAAATAGCAACATCAATCTGCTGGCAAGTGTCTCTGAAAGCCTTAGCCCTTCTTATAACTACTGATTCACCTTCTGTTTTCTTATGTGACTCTGTCCAAATCCTTGCTCTTTCGCATGAAATTACTGGCTTTGCACTGATATAGTTCTGCCTTGCCGATTCTATTCTTTCTGTAACCATAATTATCCCCTTTCATTTTTTATATAAATATTTATCATTTTTTTGTTTGCCAAGCGTTCTTAATTAATTCTAATATTTGACTATATTTTGGAAGATCACTTCTGTGTCATATGGATTACTGTAAGTGTGATTCTTATTTGATTTGAATGTTAATGCTGAAGGAGCAGTAAGTTCAAATGTTTGGTCTTCAACAGTTTGCACTAGAGTTCCTTTCGTTACCACAATATATTCTGTCGTTGAATTTTGATGAGGTGTAGATACATGCTTAGCCCCAGGAAGTAATTTTATGTAAAAGTATTCAAACCCCGATATGGGATTGAAAGGAAACACATTATATAATATCATTTTTCCATCTGTTTCATATACAGGTTCAATTTCCTCAATAGATATTGGATTATAATTAATTGTTTCACTACCAAGGAGTTCAGAAAATGAAATCCGTAAACCTGTGGAAATTTTCCATAATATTGATATCGTAGGATTTGATTCGCCTCTTTCGATTTGACCTAACATAGCTTTACTAACCCCAGTTAGATTGGATGTATCTTCTAAAGTCAATTCTCTTTCAAATCGAACCTTCTTTAAAACAGTACCTATATTATATGTTGGATCCAACAATTCACATCAACCTTTCTTAATACATCTATAAAATGTATTTAATTAAATAACTTTCGCCAGTTTAATAATCGTTATATTGCATATAATACGTTATAACGTGTTATATGCAAATAATATCACTTGTATAATTGTTAGTCAATGTTAATTAATAAGAAATGCTTTTCATAGTTACCCGTCCCATTTTCTTATGATTTTTATTATTATCTATATCTCAAGTGTTAGTACTTTAAGATCAGAAGCATTTCCACCAACCTTTACCTCTATAATTTCGTCATCCTTTGTTGTTAGACTAGCCCTTATCTCAGATGGTCGATTCATAGAGTATCCTTGTTCAAAAATTAAATTATTCTTTTTTTCTTCTGATACTCTTCCGTATTTAAATAAGTAACAGCTCAGCGCCCCGTTCGAGGTACCTGTTGCAGATTCTTCAGGAATATCATATAATGGTGCAAAATGAATAATGATACCGAGCTTTGTTAAAACATAAAAAGTTGCAATTGTAGCGTGTCCACATAAATCAACTTCTTCACTGGGTGTGAAAAACCTTACTTTGAAATCGGCGACATTTGAACTTTGCACAAATGCAGTTTCTGAAAAACCGAGTTTTTTAGCAATACTGATCATGTCTTTTTCTTTTAGATTTC
>JANZQE010000274.1:0-3979 GCA_038040705.1 Clostridium sp.
AGTGGTTATCCTTTAAGTTCAGAGGAGTTCCTTACTTTGTAATTAATAATAAACATGCGGTATCTGGTGCACAACAACCTGAAATATTTTTAGGGGCACTTGAGAAGGCAAGAGAAGAGGAATAACATTACTAATTTATGAATTTTACTATAAATTTTAAGGAGATGTTACAAATGGAACTGAACGAAATCATGGATGAACTGAAGTCCCTTGGTAAAGAACGTACGAAAAAAAAATACATGAGTAATGGGGCGAAAGATCCTGTTTTTGGAGTAACCATAAAGGATATGACGCCGATTTTCAAGAAAATAAAATACAATCAGTCTTTGGCAGAGCAGCTTTATGCAACAGGAAATTATGATGCTATGTATTTAGCCGGTATGATAGCTGAGCCAAAGAAAATGGCTGAAGAAGATTTTAACAGATGGATAGATGGCGCTTATTTTTACATGATTTCGGAGTTTATTGTAGCAGTAACCCTTGCCGAAACAGATATTGCCTTTTCCGTTGCCGACCGCTGGATTTCTAGCGGAAAAGAATTAGAAGCGGCGGCTGGCTGGAGTTGCTACGAGTGGCTACTCGGCACTCGTAAAGACGGTGAATTTGACAAGGATAAACTTTTGGCAATGCTTAATAGGGTGCGTATCGCGATACACAACCAACCAAACCGCGTTAAATTCGCTATGAACAATTTTATTATGGCTGTTGGTATTTCGTATTTGCCACTTCATGAAGAAGCAAAGAAAATTGCGCATGAGGTAGGAAAGGTAGACGTGTTTATGGGAGAAAAACTCTGTCAGGCAAATGTTGCAATAGAATATATTCAAAATGGAGTTGATAAGGGTAGAATAGGATTTAAACGTAAGCATGTAAGATGTTAAAGTAAATATAAGTGTGCTAACAGGTTACTAGATACATAGCAACAAAAACTGTTTCAGATTTTTTACTCAAAGGGCTGTTTTTGGGGTATAATAAATTATTGATTTATAAGGGGACAGATAAAAAATCTTTTAGAAATTAAAAAACTAAAAAATAAAAAAAGTAGGTAGAAATATGAAAAATGATTCAAAGAAAAGCATTGAAATGATGAAAAAAATTATTGAAGAAAGAAAATCTAAATCTTCACAGCAAAAGAACACTAAAAGAGCAGCAATTTATGGAACACAAAGTTCATCATCTCACATTTACAAAAAGGTATAGCAAATTTGCTCGGAAATTAAAAGAAAAAATACCCTACATCTATTTCTATGATGTAGGGTATTTTTTGTTTATTTCAAGTTTTGACCTTTTAAAGTGAACCAATCGCTAAACTATTATACGATAGTTGACTGTCGATGGTAAAAAAATTATTTACTGCTTACAAATAAAGATATTATATATCCTAATATCAAAATAGGAAAGTAGGAGAAAATTGATGCTTTCAAAAATATTAAAAACGTATTTCCAAATTGTCTTGAATATTTTATATTAAAAATTGAACAACAAATGAAAGGAATTATACTGAAAATCAAAGCACATGAAATACGTAATAACCATATATTTTGAGTGTGATAAGATATAAAATACATAGAAATAGCACTAATAGTTATAGAGATGCACAAAGATATAATCAGTATAATACAAAATAATATATTGTTTTTATAAGCTTTAAAAAGATCTTTAATTTTAATCACCCACTTTATTATATTTTACAAAAATCATATAAAAAAGTCAACAGTGAAATGATATGCGTAATAAAGACAATCTAATATAGTTGGCTGGTACGACACCATAGTAATAATAAATAGTAGAAACCTCTATATAGCAGGAGATTTACAGAGGTTTCTACTATTTATAATCTATCTAGCTAAATCTTCTATAGAATCAATATCCATATACTTAGGGACAACTAAACCTACTCTAGCTCCGTCTAGGTTTGCTCCTAAATCTTCAACTTTATCTTTGTAGTCTGCATAGTATTTAGCGTGTGTTCCTGGTAACCAAGCTGCAACAATAGCATCTACATCTCCAGTAGCTACTGCAGACCACATTGGTCCTGCATCTACTTGTACAAGAGTAACTTTGTATCCCATATCTTCCAGTACTGTTCCAATTACGTTAGTAGATGCAATTGCACTATCCCAAGCAACATAAGCAAGCCTGATTGGATCGCCATCTACTTTTTTTGCCCCTTCTGTCCATTTACTTACTTTATCTGTATTGTCAGTAACCCATTGTCTTGTAACTTTCTTTATGTCTCCGCCATCGTTAATATCAAGCATAACAGATTCAGAATTTTCTGGAGTCCAATAAAATTCATCCAATATTTTATAAGCATTAGGCATTTCTTCTTTTAAGTTTTTGCGTACAACTGTACTTGTGTGTTCAACGCCACCAAAAAGTCCCTTAGGGTCGTCTAAGTATTTTAAGTCATATTTAGAAAACATCCAGTGAGGAGACCAACCAGTAACTATTATTGGTTTTTTCTTTGCATATGCATCTGCTAGTGCTTGTGTCATAGCAGCGCCTGAGCTAGCTTGAACAGTATAATCTGTGTTATACTCTTTAACAGCTTGCTCTGCAAATTCCATTTCGCCTGAACCAGCATCTATGCCTGTAATTTTCCAACCCATTTGCTCACCAATAGATTTTTCAGCATTTTTACTACTACTACAGCCTGTAAAAGTTAGAATTGCTAGACTAAGAGCTATTACACCCAGTTTCTTATAATTATTTTTTATCATAAATTTATTCCTCCTTAGATTGTATACCTTATATATCTTATATATCTTAATTTGCTATGAATTCCAGCAAAACAAGATATGTAATAACATCTTTTTTAGTATCTCAAATATGTGTCTGAACTATGTATTTAATGTAAACATATTACTTTAATTTATGGTATAAGAAATAGTATAACAAATTTAACTAAAAAATTCAAATTTTCGACTGATATCGACCTCAGGAAATTTGTACGTTTACTTCGGATAACTTCAGATAACTTTATTTAACTAGGTATTATAAATAGATATTACTTTAAGTTTTTTTATCTCCATAATTGCCACACAATTATTTTATATAATGTACTTATATCGAGGAAAGATGAATTTATTCTCATTGATTCCGAATGAAAAAGATGAATTTATATAAAATGAAAGGATAGGGTGATATTATGAAGAAATCAAAGATAGGTTGGAGCTTAGTGTTAGTTATTTCTACTGCCGCTCTTATTGGTTATGGTGCTTGGAGTCTTCAGTTTGTAAAGCGTAATGAAACTTTTGCACTTAACTCTAATAATCAGGGGATGATGAATCTTCCATTTAACAGGGAAAGAGGAGGGAAAAATCAAAATTACCAAAATTTCAGTGGAATGATGAATGGATATAATGGCAACAATAGTGGGCGTAATAATTTTGGAGGAATGATGGGCGGAAGTGGATTTCAAAATGGAGACACCAATATTTCTTCCTTAGATGAAGAAACTGCAGATAAGCATATGGCGGATTCTTTAAAAAATGCCACAGTGGATAAAGAAAATAATACTATTTCATTTTCGGGTAAAGATATAACTATTGTATTATTAGCCGGACCTGAAATAGCGGATGGGAAATTTGTTATTGGTGGCTTAATTAATCCTAGCATACAAATTCCTAAAGATGCAAAGATTTCTTTAGAAATGATTAATGAAGATGAAGGCATGCCTCATGGAGTAGAAATTACAAATGCAACTCCACCTTACAATTATATGGCTATGATGGATGGTGGCATTTATCCTGATGCATTTATTACGCCAATTCCTGCTGCCACAGTGGGTAAGTATCCAACTGCAGTTACTACTTTTAATAGTATCCAAGAAGGAGACTTTTATTACATTTGTCAATATCCTAGTCATGCATCAGAAGGTATGTATGGAAAGTTTATAATTAAATAGATACTAAAATAACAATATACTAATATAAAGGAGGATTTTATTATGATGGGTTATGGAGTTGGTTATGGA
>JANZQE010000275.1:0-4152 GCA_038040705.1 Clostridium sp.
TTATTTTGAAGAATATTAAGGGGAGTTCTAACCTCATGGGATATGTCTGATACCAATCTTTTTCTAAGTTCATCTTGATGTTGAAGCTTTTCCCCAAGAGTATTTATGCTTTTTCTTAAATCTTCCAGCTCTATAATGCTACTCTTATCTCTTGCCTTTTCGCCATAATTTCCATTTGAAAGATAAACTGATATCTTTGAAATTTGCCTAAGAGGATTAGAAAATTGCTTTGAAATAAACAAACTAATTATTATTGTTATTAAAATTGAGAGCGCAACACTTAAAATGATACTCTTATTTATCGTGGTTTTGAAATCTACATCTTCTTTGGATAATAGTACTGAAGAGTATTGTCCTATTTCTATGTAACCTACTATTTCATTGTCAACTTTTATTTCAGAAGTATTTGTAGAATATACTCCTTCATTTTCGACATGCATATTATCGCTTGTGTTATTAAGTATGTCAATAGGATTCATTCCCCACACCACTTTGTTGTTATCATCTCTAAGCGTAAGGCAATAGTTACTCATATAAGCTTCATGTAGTATTTCTATTCCTGTATCTTCATTCCACTTACCATCTTTTTTGTAAACTTCCTCTAAATATTTTACTATCCTAGTATTCCTCTTATTTTGTATTTCCACTAAGTAATTATTGAAGGTTTTTGATATTGTTATATTAACAAAAAGTGTGGATATAAAAAGTGCTATTATAGCCGTGCATACTAAAATAATACTTAATCTTTTTCTTATACTTTGCATAATTTAAACACCACCAAATACAGGTTTAATCGCGCTATTCTATCGTTTAAGCTACTTTTTGTAGTAGTCATGAAGTTATCCTCAGAATTTCTTCTTAGCACACTGCACACCTTTTCACTAGTCATTTCTGGTAGCATTAATTCAATGATCAATTTATCGCTCACGTTTAATTTCTCCTTCTTTTTAAAAGTATATTTCGATTATGTGCAATAGTTGTTAACCGTCCCCTACTATTTTCGCTCATTTCCGCCAACGATTTGATTCAGTTCAAATCTCCTGATAAGTCTCTTAATTGTTAACCGTCCCCAAGCATTTTAACCTTACCTCAAGCATAAAATACATCATGAGGAGTTGATAATGTGAAAGTTACATTCTGCGAGAAAAACAAATGGAAAGATGCTGTCATTACTATGATAACTGAAACTCATCCTAATATAAAGGTGTCAACTAAAAAATGTCTTGGAAAATGCCACAGATGTAAGTCTCGTCCTATCGCTATGGTAAGTAAAAAAATATTAGTTGGTACGGATGAAGGAAATTTATATGATATGATAAATACCAAATTATTAATTCCATAGAGGGATAAAAACAAAGTATATATATTGTATAAAGTTCATTCAGGATACTTTATACAATATATATACTTTTTATCTTACTCGTCTACCGCTTATAAAATCTCCTCTTGTCATAGATGAAATTTTGATTACATCCCCTGTGCGAGGAGAATGGATGTACTGATTATTTCCAACATAAATCCCCGTATGCCTAGGGTTATTGGAGCTTCCAAAGAAAACTAGATCTCCTGGCATAAGCGCGCCTTTAGATACTCCCACACCACTATTTATCTGATCACCGGTGCTTCTTCCTATTGATACTCCAAAATGCCTGTACACATATTGCGTAAATCCTGAACAATCAAAACCTGTAGAAGGTGATGTTCCGGCCCATAAATATGGTGTGCCAAGAAATACCGTAGCATAGGATATTACAGCATTTTGAGATACGCTAGTTGTGCCTCTTGAAGGTACAATTTTATACGATGATTCATTTATGCCATTTACATTTGTTGTATCTCTATTAATTGATACACCAGTGTTACTTAACTCAGCTAGGATAATATTTTCTTTGCTTTTTAGCTGCGTTATTAATCTTTTTTGTGACTCTTTAGAAGCAACTATTTTGTCTAACTTTTGTTTATTTTCAGCTTGTAAACTAAGTAATACTTCTTTGGTCTGATTTAGACCTTTCTTTGTTTCATTTAACTTTGTTTTGGTGGCGTTAAATTCACTCATTACTTTTTTATCAAAAGTTACTATAGTTTTTATGTTTTCTATTCTTGATACTAGATCAGAAAAATCCTCTGAACTGAGAATCATCTGAGTATAACCATCAAATCCATTAATATACATAGCTCTCATTCTACTATTAAATAATTCTTCTTGACTTTCTACTACACATTCGACCTTCTCTATATCTAAAATAGCGATTTTTATTGCCTTTTCAGTTAGCGATATCTGGACGTTATTTTCTTCTGTTTTAACAATATTCTTTCCTATTTCATTGTCAAATTGTTCTATTCTTTTCTCAACTTCTTCTCTTTCGGTTTGAACCTTCTTTAATGAATCCTTCTGCGGTTGTAATATCCCACTTGTTGGAGCGGCTAATGCCGTTACATTCAAAGCAAAAACTAAAGTCATCACAACTACCAGATTTTTTAGGGCATTCTTCATTTTTACATCTCCTTCGCTTTTCCAGGATTCATAAGTATTTTGGACCCTAAGCAGTTAATTCAAATTTCCCCGAAACATTTTCATTAATAACATAGTAGCATCTATTTTCATCAATTTTCACATATATCTCCATTGATTTTATATCCTTTTGAAGCTTCCCTTCTTCCCTCCATATCTTCTTAACTTTTTGTTCTAAATCTTTAAGAGTAACCTCCTTTCCATAAAATTGTATAATTTTATTTGATTTCATGTAAATTCCCCCTCTTTTAATTACTTATTATTACATTTATGTACTATTATAGCATAAATGTATTTTCTTTAACATATACTTTATTAATTTATATATTTTTTTTATTCTTTTATAAGTAAAAAGCTGTGATTTTTAACATCACAGCTTTTTATTTTTATTTAGTTATATACAAACTTTATTATATATTAGTAGAAGTTAGCTGTATAATATAGTTAATTATGGAATTTCAAATTCAAATATTAATTTATTCCATGCCCAAGAGCTTGGAACCCTATAATAAAAATAAGATGGATTGTAGAGGTAAAAATGAGAAAGTATAAGCAAATTACTAAAGGCCAATTAATTTTATCAATGGTAACCTACTCAATATTTATATTAGTATATTGGATTTCATTTTATGAATTATATACTTTATGTAGATTTGGACGATTTAAGAATAATATAACTGTATTATTAGGATGTATGGTATTCTTTTTCTCTTGGTTTATAATTCTAATAATTAGAATTGTGAAAAGGCCAGCAGTTGTACAGCAAGAGAGTGTAGATAGATATGAGTTCTACTCGCGTAATAAAACTAGATGGACTTGTGTAGTTGCAATAATAATAGTTCTTATAACATGTTTTTATGGAGTAAAAATATATAATAGCGCAATAAATTACAATGGAAAGCTATCATGGGTTTTAAGGGATTTGAAAAATAAAAGAACTGTAAAGCTTGAACATAATAATATATATGAAGGTGGCATAGAAGGTTTATTTACAGATATTAATGAAAAAATTCATATGCCTGAAAAATTATATGTTGTAAATAACTTTAGCCTTAAATTTGATTCTAATGGAAAAATTACATCGGTTGATACATTTCTTTATGGGAAAAATGCTAAAGGTGAGTCAGAAAGCTATTTGATTAGTTATAGCAGCTATAAGTCAGAAAATATAACTATATATTTAAATGGTTATGCGGATGCAAAATATAATGATGATAAACTAATAGAGCCATTATTTAATGCAATGAAAATAATTCCACTTAAGAAAACAGTAAGCATCTGGCCTGGGGAACAGTATGGTATCCTTTATTCTGGCAAGCGAGGCTTTGGATATAATGCAGATGGTATTGTTTATATCGATTCTAAGGGGGATACAAATTCAGCTGTTAATGTCTATTCTGAAATAATAGGATATACTGTTTCTGTATATGTACCAGGCAAAGAAGATAAAATTACTCCTGCTAGATACATCTTAACAGATAGTTTAAATAATATTAAAGCAGAGGTACCATCACAAGATAATAAAAAGAGTTCTGATCAATCCGAGAATGTTGCAGATGAATTTTATTTTTCAAAACAAGTTGGTTATCGTTTAGAAATAACTGGTGCTGCAGCGGGCAGTAGATCATATTCATTAACTG
>JANZQE010000276.1:0-2987 GCA_038040705.1 Clostridium sp.
AATTATATTCAATTGATTTTATTAAAAAGATAGCACTGGATACAAAATTCGTTAAAAGAGACCGTAGCAACACTGCTTGTCCGTTTCACTTCCAATCTGTGTAAGGGGTCAGACCCTTGTCAAAAGCTGGTACAGTTTTTGTTGCTATTTATATATATAAAAATAGTAAAGTACCTTATGTGTTTTGCATATAAGGTGCTTTACCTTTTCATGGTTCCTACAATATAGGCATGGTAAAAAAATAACTAAAGTAACAATTTTATACATAAATTCTCTTCTGACTAATAACCTTTATAAACATCATAATCAAACCTGCTGCAATGAACCCCCCTCCTACGATATAGAAAAACACTAAATAGGAGGAGCTTGTGCCTGCAATATCAAAAATACCCTTTAATAAACTTCCAAAAGTCAATGTAGCAATTCCCGAATTATAAATATTGCAAAATACCCGATACCATGAAAATTTTATTATATGAGGGATAAACCTCTCAATTATGAAATAGAACAGCGTACCGCCTAGTAAGGGATATAAAAACATCCAGGTCATTGATGGAGAATCTACCCCGTGACCAAAAATACCATAAACTTTATCAAAAACTGCGGCTATTACTGACAATATCAAATAGATCCATATTGTTTTTCTAATCTGTTTTCTCTGGCTTTTCATATCAATATCCAAAATAGACAATGTCACTCACCTTCCTTTCTCCCATACTCCTGCCATCTGTAGGGTTATTTATAATTTCTCCGTTAAAATACATGCTTGAAGATCCTCCTCCATCCAGATTATATGCTTCAATACATCCTCTTTCCTTAAACTCCTGGGCAAGCTGAAGAAGTGAAAGTCCCTGGCTCTCACTGGTACGTCCATCAGATACAATTACTATATAATGAAGATTGGAAATCTGACCAATGCCTGTTCTAGGATTACTTGTCATTTCTTGTCCCACCTCACTTGAGCTTGTCACAGCAATTTGACCATTCTCCACTAGTCCAGGTCCAAATGACAATACTTGTAGGGCACCATTGTCACTTAATGACTGCATGCTTACTTTACTTTCTGAAATAAAGGATAAGTTTCCATCTTTATCTACTACTAATGCCTCATCATTCCCAGTACTTCTGACCGAATTTCTGTATACTATACCATTACGTAATACATAACCATCATTTCTAAATCCATAGAAATCTCCGTTTATCGCAAATATTGCATTATTAGTCTTTGCTATATCGGAAGTTGTTGCCGTTATATTTCGGCCATAGGCGTTATTTGCAAAAGCTGTTTTTAAATATGATGCATCAGAAACCTGAATATCTGCCACATAAATGGTTGAGTCATAACTGCGTACTGTTTCAATTGTAATTTTAATGTTTTCGTCCTCATAGGATTTATCCGTAATAGCAGCTGTTGACTGTACTGCAGTCGATGTATTAGATGTTACTGATGTAACGTGCGTGATTGATTTCTGCATTACAAAAGTATCAAGCATGGTAAACGTAAGGGCTACCGCTAATATAACAGAAAAAATAGCCGCCCATCTATATGGTTTTAATAGAAATTTTTTCATTACTGTCTACCACCTTTTCTGTTATATTAAAGATATATTTTTTTTGAATTTGGTAACTGATAAAGAATAACGTACTGTCTACCAATATTTTTATAATAGTCAGATTAAGATACAAATTGCTCAGGCTTGTGACAAGCATCCAGCTCAACATCATCTGACAGCAAAATAAAGTAAGATACTTAATCATCTCAATACCATGCCCACTTTCACTTTTAAAAACCCAATGTTTATTAAGCATAAAATTCACACCGCCGGACATAACTCTTGCCACCACTGTTGCTGCTAATATTCCAGCAGATGCCTTTCCAAATACAAGATTAATTAATATGGTAAATAACGTAATATCTATAATAGCTGAACCCATAGAAGAAATACTATATTTCAATATGTTTAAATAAATCCTTACAGAATCTCTCACTGCGTTGAAATGAGATGATTTATTATCTTGCAAATATATAGTAGCTATTGGCACCTGCATAGTAGAAATCTTGTTTCGCGCAAATTCCAGCAGCATGTTCATCTCATATTCAAATCTGTCCCCTGGTACAGAAAGACATACTTGTGTAAATTCCTTCGGAATCCCCCGAAGGCCTGTTTGTGTATCCGGGCATCTCTTACTAGTGCTCATTAAAAATACAAGCGATGTGATTCGGTTACCCCACCTGCTTTTAAACGGAATATTTTTTTCACTGAAATTCCTTGAGCCCAAAATCAGTCTATCTGGATTTTTCTCCAATGCCTCAGATACTTTTAAAATATCCTCTACTGCATGCTGTCCGTCATCATCTGCAATAACATAACCAGAGCTCTCGGGGTACCTTTGAGAAGCATACCTGATTCCTGTCTTAATGGCAGCACCCTTTCCAATATTTTTTGTATGGATGAATATATCACACTGAAACCTTAATTTTAATATCTCGAAAATGTCATAGTATTCCTTTCCACTTCCATCATTTATAATAACAATCGTGAAATTGTTTTTCTTTAGTTGCTGAACTAAATTGATTAGTTTTACATCTGGGTTAAGTGTAGGTATAATTATAACAGGCTTCATTTCTATGACCCTCCTTATAGAGTACAATTCCATGTATTAATTAATATTATAAATTGGAATTGTCACAGAAATATAACAAAAGTATGTTCATAGTATGTGATTTTAAAATGATATTCGCATTGCTAAACGGTTAGCGGTTTGTAGCAATCTCATCCAAGGCCTCGCAAAGACCCCTAGGGATAACCCGAATGGTGTCGATATTATAGACCATGAACTTTATCAAGTTGCATATCTTACTAACAAACATCATTAGATTCTTTTCTTCCATTATATAAGGCCCCACTGTCTTTTCCACCATGTCCATAATCAAAACATAATCTTGCCATTATTCTTCTCCTCCTTATTAATATGTCTAATTTTAT
>JANZQE010000277.1:0-7970 GCA_038040705.1 Clostridium sp.
CTGTCCAGAAAGATTCACAAGGAGTGCAGTACCAACCTTCATATGCACCTTTGTATATGTCACCTTGATCATACAACTGCTTAAATAACTTTTGAACAGCCTTTTTATGATGATCGTCTGTAGTTCTTATAAATTTATCATAACTTATGTCCATAATATTCCACAATTCTTTTATGCCTGCCACTATTACATCCACATATTCTTTTGGAGTAACACCTTTTTCTTCTGCTATTCTTTGAAGCTTTTGCCCATGCTCATCTGTTCCCGTTAAGAACATTACATCATAACCTGTAAGTCTCTTAAATCTCGCAATTGCATCAGCAGCTACTGTTGTATAGGTATTACCGATATGTAGATTTGCTGATGGATAATAAATTGGTGTCGTAATATAATAAGTTTTTTTAGTCATAATTTTTTCCTACCTCTCCTGATTTAATAATTATTATTTCCCAGTAAATAAAAAAAGCCTCTAAACAGAACAACCATTCTGTTTAGAGACGTATTTAACGTGTTACCACTCTAATTTATCTTTATATCACTATAAAAATCTCCATAGGTAATTTTCATTACCTGTCAATATAACGGTTTCTACCGTACCATCCTACTAATAAAATTCAAAAGTCTATTTTCACAAACAAGCTTTTATAATTCTTTAATTGGATAATCTGCTTAAAGACCATGTTCACAAGCCCGTCTATTACTGATTTTCACCTGTCTCAGCTCTCTTTTAATGTTCCGGCTTATTACTCTTCTCATCATCGCATTTATTTAATAATAATTGTACTTTATATAAATCACTATGTCAATAATTTTATCCTAAAACTAAAGAATTATACCACCCCCTGCAATAACTCTAAAAGAAAAATTTAGCCAAGTTAACTGCCATTATAATCGCTGTAATGTCTGCCAAAATGGCTGCAACCAATGTATGTCTAATTTTTTTTACATTTACCGCCCCAAAATATATTGTAAGTGTATAAAAAATAGTTTCTGTTGAACCCATTATTATAGATGCCACACGCCCTATGTAGCTATCCGCCCCATGCTGTTTTATAATGTCAGTAAATACTCCGAGTGCTCCACTTCCAGATAGCGGCTTTATTAGAACCAAAGGAACAACTTCCGGTGGAAGTCCAATAAATACAACAACTGGTCTTACTAAATAAATAAAATAGTCTAAAGCCCCAGATGCTCTAAATACATTGACTGCAATAATCATGGCTAAAAGGTACGGAAAAATCTTAAGACAAATAGTTATTCCATCCTTTGCCCCTTCCACAAAACACTCATACACTTTTACCTTCTTAATAAATCCATATATCACAACTAGTCCAATGATAATTGGAATTATCCCTTTTAATATATATGATACCAAATTTCCTAGAATCACCCTATTCCACCTACCCCCATTTAAATTTATATATAGATGCTTACATCCTTTCCTTAGAAAAACCTCTGTAGGATTTTACAATAAACTATTCCAAGAACAGCTGCAGTACCTGTTGCAAGTATAGCTGGAAGTATGATAATCGCTGGATTTTGAGAACCATACGCAGCTCTTATAGATATTACAGTTGTAGGCAAAATTTGTATACATGCAGCATTTAAAACTAAGAATAAAGCCATGTCATTACTAGCTATTTCCTTTTCTTTATTATTTTTCTGCATCTCTTCCATTGCCTTAATGCCAAAGGGTGTTGCTGCATTAGATAATCCCATCATATTTGCTGTTAAATTCATGGTAATACTAGCCATTGCCTTCTGGTCTTTTCCAGCCTCTTTAAAAATAAGTTTTAAAATCGGCCTAAGCACCATAGCTAGTTTATGAGTTAATCCACTTTTCTCTGCAATTTTCATTATTCCACACCAAAGACACATCATTCCAACTAGGCCCATGACAAGCTCAACAGAGCTAGCTGTTGATGAGACAACAGCCTTTGATAAAATCTCTCCTTTTCCTGTAATAATTCCAATAATTATCCCTAATGATAAAATTAAAAACCAAATGATATTTATCATATATTCTCCTCCTAGCATTTAAATTATCAATGTTTCATTAATATATATGTAGCCATTTCTATAAACTTGCATATATTACTATTTAATTGGTAACATATACTATAAAACCGTTGTTAAAAAAAAGATTAATGTTGAAATTAGTAATTACTAATGTTAGGATTTAAGTATCCAAAAAAAATAACATAAGCTAAAGGAGATTGAAGAATGAAAGAAGATAATCTAAAACTGGCACAAAAGGGCATTGATGATGCGCTAGACACTATAGAAACTTTAGAGAAGACTATAAAAGAAACACCTCTTCCAAAAAATGTCTTAAAGGAAAGTTTTTATACGCTCTCTAAAAAAGTTGAAGAAATTGAAGATTTATTAAAAAACGAAGGTATACTTTAACCCACTATATCTAAAATAAAGACAACAAAGGGACTAATAATATTAGTCCCTTTGTTGTCTTTATTGTTTTATTGTATTTATAAAAACTGCTTAATAATTAACTTCTTCTAAGAATAATCCTTTAGCTGGTGCAATATGTCCCGCATATTTTCTTTCTTTTTTCTCTAAAATAACACCAATTTCATCTACAGATTTCTCACCTAGTCCTACTTCAACAAGTGTTCCAACTATTAATCTCACCATATTTTTCATAAATCCATTTCCTTGAACACTAATTTCTATATTTCCATCCTCATTTACAATATTTATAGCGTAAACATCCCTAATAGTAGATTTTTTCTTACTTTTAAGTGTTGTAAAACTTTGAAAATCATGCTCTCCTATTAATATTTCTGATGCGCTTCTCATTTTTTCTATATTTAGCGGTTGTATCACATGATAATCATATTTTCGAGTAAATACATTATGTGCTTTATTATTACAAATATTATATACATATTTCTTAGCCTTAGCATTGTACCTTGCATGAAAATTAAGGTCTACTTCTTCCACCGTCTTCACTACTATATCTTCTGGTAAATATTCATAACAGTAACTACGCATTTTATGGTCTGGCATAGTAGATTCCGTTCTAAAATTCGCTATTTGATTGGTTGCATGTACACCCGCATCAGTTCTACCAGACGCAGTAATTTCAATATTTTCTCCAGCCATTTTACTTAATACTGCTTCTATTTTGTGCTGAATCGTATTATCACTATCTCCAAGTCTTTGCCATCCTTTGTATTTAGTTCCATCATATTCTATTACAATTTTTATATTTCTCATATTAATTATTTATCCCACTTTCTTTTTTAGAATTAAGTCTAGTATATTACCTGTTTTTTTTAACTATACCACTTATATTATATACATATATCACACTTATTAAAACATTCCATATAAAATAAATTTTAGTTTTGACAATACTAAATTCATTTTCACTACTGGATATCTTGTTTTTGTATTTAGAATAACCCTACTCCTTACTATTCCCCACCTCGTTAACTTCCAAGTTGTTTTTAAATCCACTGCATTTTTTCTTATAGCTTTTCTTTCTCTTTCACTACCATCATAAAATACTACAAAATCAAATTCCGACTTTTCACTTCCAAATTCTTCATCAAATTTTTTAATAATACTGTTAGGTGAAAGTAATAATCTCCCGGCTTTTGGTTCTAAGTCAAATTTAAGACCTTGCTTATTGCTTGAACATAAGTAAGACTTATAAATTAGTTCACTGCAAAAGAGTGCATTATCAGTCATAATGTCAAAATTATAATCATATGCCTTACCTAAAGATTCAAAGGCTATAAATAAAGCCTTTAATTTATCTTTTTTAGATAGTTTCGGCCTTAGTGCAGAAAAATAATCAACTTTCGCAATTGCGTATAAAGGGTTTATTACAACTCCTGGGGCAATAACTTCTATAATATATTCCACATTGTCACTACTACATAAACTATCATATACTTTCGGATAAATTGCTTTTACATACTCTGACACACATGAATAATCTCCTAGAGGCATATCCTTAAAGTAGCTATCCAATTCATTTAAACATCCTATGTAAATCCCAGAATGAGTCCAAAATCCTGCTATACCGATGTTTGTTAGTTGATAATTGTTTCTCTTTAGGAGAATATCACCTGGTATCAATTCTTGTTTTATAACATTAATATCTTCATTGCTAACATATTTTTCTTCTCTACTAGAGTAATCAACTCCAGTAATGCTTATCGCAAGCCATTTCTGAACAGGAAACCATAAATCAAAAACATTCTGCCCAAAAAAATCAAGAATATTATTAAAAACAATACTTCTGTGGTTTCTAACAAGTTTTATAACATTTAAATAGTTACACCTTGCATAATCTAATAATTCTTTTTCCCACTCACCTCTCCCATAACCATGCACTTCATGATAACTCACCATAAAATGAAAATAATACTTATTCTTAAATAGTGATATCATGTGAGTAATTTCGGTTATTTCTTGTGTAATGTAATAGTACTGTTTTTTATTAATATTGTGCTCTGGTCTACTTTCGTTTAACATCGATTCTAAATATTTGTTTTTTTCTATAATACTGGCTAATAACACAGAGTTTTTTCGTATTGCTAAAGTGGACGCATAATTTAGTAATATATTACTAAACTTAGTATGTGAATCTTCTTTGCCCTTGAGTATAATCCCGATTTTATATTTTTTCCTAATTTCATTTAATCCATTGTAACATTCCAAGTAGCTAACCCATTTATCTAATATGCTTAGTTTATGTGCAGAGGACATATTTTGAATATCCGCTGCGAATAAACTTTCCGGGCTCTGCATATCCGCCACCACGCGTTCTAATTCTCTTATTAGATTTAAGGATTTGTATATATCCGCGCTTACTGTTGTATGACGTAATCCCATATCCTTGTCCATTATTCCAGCTTCATTAATAAAGTAACCTTTTAATATTAATCTCAATATAAAAACAAATAAAACAATAACTATTAGTAGTATTACAAACATTTTAATCCAAAACATACTTATCCCCCATAAATCCATTTCAGTAATCTAACATTATTATACCATAGAACTTACTTTTGCTTAAATAAATAATTATAAATTTATATTTTCTATAGTTTTTTGTTTTTATTGCTTTTTTTTTATAATTATATGTATACTATATTATATGATGAAATGAATTATTTGGAGGTCTATATGTTTACAAACGAATTATTATTACGTTTTTTTAATTTATTATTCTTTATTAATATCCTCTTTGCCTTAGCAGTTGTTTTCATTGAACGTAAAAATCCTACAAGTACTTGGACTTGGCTTATGGTGTTACTATTTTTACCTAGCGTAGGTTTTGTTTTATATTTATTCCTTGGCCAAAACCTTAAAAGAAAAAAAATGTTTTCATTAAAAAAGGTAGAAAAAGAAAATCTCACCTCAATTATTGATAAACAAAAGAAATTTTTGAACAATGAAAATTTAATTAAAACTAATCCTTTTTTAAGTAAATATTCTGATATGATGCAACTTAATCTATGTAGTGATAATGCATTTTACACCAATAATAACCATGTAGATATATTTACAGATGGTAAATCAAAATTTGATAAACTAAAAGAAACCCTCAAAACCGCAGAAATATATATACATATGGAGTATTATATATTTCAAAATGATATTTTAGGAGCGGCTATCCTTAAAATTCTATGTGAAAAAGCTGAGGCGGGAGTTGAGGTAAAATTACTGTATGATGGGATGGGATGTCTTAAGGTAGCTAAGTCTTTTTTCGCTCCTCTAACCAAAGCTGGCGGAAAAATTGCAATTTTCTTCCCCCCCTTTCTTCCTTATATAAACCTTAGAGTAAATTTTAGAAATCACCGTAAAATAGTCACTATCGATGGAAAATATGCCTTTATAGGTGGTTTTAATATCGGTGATGAATACTTAGGACTTTCTAAAAAATTCGGTTTTTGGAGAGACACACACCTATTCATACAAGGTGACGCAATTGATGCACTTGAACTTCACTTTTTAATGGACTGGAGATTTGCTGCAGATGAAGACGCTGTTTTTGATGATAAGTATTTTCCGCACCGGACTCACGTCGGAACTACAGGTCTCCAGATGGTTTCAAGCGGTCCTGATTCTACTTTTAATTCTATTAAAAATGGTTATTTAAAAATGATTAGTAAAGCTGAAAAAAATATTTATATAGAAACTCCATATTTCATTCCAGATGACAGTATATTGGAAGCTTTAAAAATAGCATCCTTATCTGGAGTCGATGTTCGTATAATGATACCGAGCAAACCAGATCATCCCTTTGTGTATTGGGCATCTACCTCTTATATGGGAGAGTTACTAGATTCTGGCGTAAAATGTTACACCTATACTAAAGGCTTTCTACACAGTAAATTTATTTCTATTGATGGGTCTATAAGCACTGTAGGTACCGCTAATCTAGATATTCGAAGCTTTATTTTAAACTTTGAAATCAATGCTTTTATATATGATAAAAATATAACTAAAAAGTTAGAAGATTTTTTTATTAATGATTTAACATTTTGTGATGAACTAACTACTGAAAAATATATGAATCGAAGTGTCATTGTTAAATTCAAGGAATCTGTTTCAAGGTTGCTTTCTCCTATGCTATAACTATAAAAAGAGCTAAGATTTTTAATCTTAGCTCTTTTTATAGTTATTCTACTTTTCTTCTGCATTCTGCCCCCGAAATTGGTATACTAAATGAGAAATCAGTTCCCTTCTCCATTTCACTTTCTACCCATATTTCACCACCATGTTCTTCTATAATGTGCTTGCATATGGCTAGTCCAAGTCCCGTTCCGGACGGCTTATTTGTAAGTTTATCTCCAACCTGACTAAATTTTTCAAACACATACTTTTTATCTTCCTCTTTAATACCTACCCCTGTATCTATAATACTAACTATTATATTTTCTTGCACTCTTCTAGCTGTACATATTATACACCCTTCTTCTGTAAATTTTATAGCATTAGAAATAAGATTAATTATTACCTGCATCAATTTATCTTTATCTGCCATAATTTTCGGAAGTGGTTCTCTTGTGTTTTGTATAACCCGAAGAGATTTATTCCTAATTATTGGATTAGTTGACATTATTACCTGAGTTATAATATCTTCAATGTCGATTTCTCTCAAATTCAAGCTAACTTTTCCTGCTTCCATTCTTGATATATCTAGCAAATCATTTATAAGGTTTGACAATCTCTCCCCTTCTGATAAAATTATATTTATATTTCTCCTTATTTTAATTACGGAGCTCTGATTTTTTTCCATTGTAAGATCTAACTCTTCTACTACTTTCCCTTCAAATTTGTGTTTGACCATTTCAGCAAACCCAATAATTGAATTTAGTGGTGTTCGAAGTTCATGAGAAACTGTAGATAAAAAATCTGTTTTTATTTTATCCATATCTTTTAATTTCTGAAAAATCGCAGCATTTTCTAAAGCAATACCTACCTTACTAGTAAAAGAAAAAGCGTTAGAAATTTGCATTTCATTATACGCAAATTTTTTCTTGTTTAGCATTATTATTACACCATAAACAATATCTTTATTAATTATCGGAATTATAAGTAAGCTCCTCATGTGATATAATAATAATGGAAAGCTAGTATTATAAGTCGTATATTCTGACTTCTTTAAATCCTTAACGTAATATGGCACTCTATTTTTTATAACTTTTTTTATTAGGGAAGTAAATTTGTCATCCTTAAGGTAACCACTTAAACTTATTTTATCTTCATACCCAAAAGATGCCATAATTTTAAAGCTATTTTCATTTTTAAATATACTTATAGCCACATTATAAACTGCAATTTCATATAAACTTTTAATTAATCTATCAAAAATATCGTTGATGTCCGTTGTGGATTTGAATATATTCACAGTAGTGTCCATTTTTTTATCAAATTTTTCAGATTTTTTAATCATTAATATCTTAATTGTCGCTTGAATAAATATAATG
>JANZQE010000278.1:0-2675 GCA_038040705.1 Clostridium sp.
GGGGCCTGTAAATAATTTTGTGTAAACAGAATAAAATGTACTCTTTCTTGGCAATAATTGAGATAAGTGATTATCAAAGATTGTAAGGAGGAGTTTTTTTATGTCAAGCATTTCAAAAGAAATTTTAAGAGATTATATTAACGAGCAGAAATTCACAAGCCCAGATGAGGTTTTATCTGCAATGAAGGGTATGTTTAGAGATGTTCTTCAGGAAACACTAGAGGCAGAAATGGATTCTCAACTTGGATATGACAAATATGATATATCAGAAAAACAAACTCTAAATAGTAGAAACGGTTACTCTAAAAAAACTGTTAAATCAGAATTAGGAACGGTACAGCTTAATATACCACGAGATAGAGATGGAGAATTTGAGCCTAAAATTCTGCCTAAGCATCAACGAAATATAACTGGAATTGAAGATAAAATACTGGCACTTTATGCAGCTGGAATGACTACTAGAGATATAGCAGAACAAGTGAAAAATTTATATGACGTTGAAATATCCGCTGAAATGGTATCAAATATAACAAACAGGATTATGCCAGCTGTTACAGAGTGGCAAAATAGACCCCTTGAGAAGACATACTCTTTCGTATTTATGGATGCAATACACTACAAAGTGCGTGATGACAAGCACATTGTAATCAAAGCAGCTTATGTTGTATTGGGTGTAAATATGGATGGAGAGAAAGAGGTTCTTGGTATATGGGTAGGCGCAAATGAGAGTAGCAAGTTCTGGCTTTCAGTGTTGAATGACCTTAGAAACAGAGGATTGCAGGATGTTTTACTGTTTTGTGTAGATGGGTTAAATGGATTTAAGGAGGCAATAGGATCCGTATATCCATTTGCAAAGATACAACGTTGTATAATTCATCAATTGAGAGCAAGTATGAAATATATACCACATAAAGACAAAAAGGCTTTCGCCAAAGATCTAAAGTCTGTTTATAGCGCTTTAAACGAGGATGTTGCACTTGAAAATTTAATTTCTGCAAAGGAAATATGGGGAGATAAATATCCAAATGCAATAAAGAGCTGGGAAGATAATTGGGATAATCTTATAACCTTCTTTGTATTTCCAGATTATATTCGTAGAATTATATACACCACAAATGCTATAGAAAGTCTTAATAGTCAATTTAGAAAAGTAACTAAAACAAAGCTTATATTTCCAAGTGACGAGAGTCTTATGAAGATGCTGTATTTGGCTACTGAAAAGGTGAGCAAAAGGTGGACTCGAGTATATTCAAATTGGGATCTTGTTATTAGCCAACTTAATATATTATTTAGTGAAATCTTAAGTAAAGGGGGTGTAGCTTAGGGACTCTGTCCCCAAACCCCTGAGGTTTATCGCTTTAATTCTACCAGGAACGAGTAAAACGGGCCACCCGAAGGCTACCCGTTCCTGTATAGAACCATTAATAATCGCTCAGGTTGATCCTCACCATTGCCCTATCCTATTATTAAGTGTGTATATTATTGACTAAAAGTGGGAATAATATACTATATAGGGATGATGAATTTAAAACATTCATCGACCTTAATTAACATTTTTTTACAATAACTTAAAAATCAATTTTTTGCCATAGAGAGAGAATACACAAAATTATTTACACGCCCTTTATACTATTTAGAGGCTTATGTGAACAATGCTAAAAACTTTTCAAAGAAACTAAGTTTTTGGGGATCTACAGCTTTAACTTCAACTTTTGTTTCTGCCTTTATGGCATCCGTTTTCATAACAAATTGAACTGCTGAAGTATTTGTATTTTTTTCTGAAGTAAAGGATGTAGCCTGAAAATCACTATTTGAAAATCCGCTTAACATAGTTTCAATTTTGCCAGTTACATCTGTATCCAAGGTTTTGGTATTATCATTAAGTTCAGACATACCACTTGAAATATTAGAAATACCAGAATAAACAGCGTTATAACCTGCTACTATTTTTTTATAAGCATCAGTATAGTTAACTATTCCATTATCAAGCTGTTTATATTGAGTATCAAGTGTATTCATAGCAGTTGTAAGAGTTTCTAAATTGCTAATAGCTGTATTAACATTTTCAATCGCCAAGTGAATTTTATCATATTCACTTGCTAGAGATTGTGTTGCCAAAGAAATTTGATTAACACCGGTATTGAAGGTAGCATATTGAGACTCAAGTGTTGACATACCGAGGCTAATAGATGTTACTACTTGCATTTTTGTTTTATAAGCTTTTATAAGAGCATTTACATTAGGGTCATTCATTCCAGATAAATTGATCAGTAATGTTTCCATAGATTTATCATCTGTAGCAATTGAAGATAACCCATTAGAACTGCTTTTTATTCCATTATAAATAGCTTGAGATGAGCTATTAAGTGTTTTAGATTTAGTTGCAAGGTCTTTAATATTTGCCTGATACTTAGTAGAACCAATCTCTAATTGCGCGAGAGCACCTGTAGAAGATGTTAGTGCCTCTATTTTAGATAATGAATTATTAATTTGCGAAATAGCATTTGAAATAGCAGTTGAGCCACTTACTAGAGAAATTGACTTACTAGAGAGCTCATTCATTCCATCTTTAAGAGCTGTTGCTCCATTTTTAAGATCTAGAGCTCCAGTATCAATTTTTGTTATTCCATCTGTTAATGTAGTAAGACCGGATGACATATCATCTAATCCATCAA
>JANZQE010000279.1:0-3879 GCA_038040705.1 Clostridium sp.
TATAATGCCCAATTCAAGGGTTATATTCCAGATGAGATAGTATAATTGTTGTGTTTTATTAGAATATGATTTATTACAAAAAGCTTATCTTCTTATTTTAAGAAGATAGGCTTTTTATTTTATAATAAGATTAACAGAACATTATGTATAAAAATGTAAAAGAAAACATTATGAAAAACAGTTATTAAACAAGGGGAAAAAAAAGTTTTATAGAATACTTAATATATGGTAAAAAAATACAGTTAATTCAAATCAAACTACAGTTAATTATAGAATTTTAAGATAAGTTTATAAAAAGGGGGAAGAAAATGATTGCAAGAAAAAATAATATTATAAAGTTATTAGATGACATAAAAAGTTTAACATACATTAAGGAGATTACGGCAATGGATGTTGGATTAAAGGAGAACGAGTATATAAGCATTAAATGCTATTCGGACAAGGGCATAGATAATAATTTTTCTGATTATAAAAATGGAATATCTATGCTGTATAAAGATAGAAAAGATTAGACAGAAATAATATAAATATATAAGAATATCAATCTATGCAAGAAATTGGATAGAAGTGGGTATAATTAAAGAAACAAGAAAATTATTGCAAGCGAGGTGTTTGAACATGATGTTCAATAAATTTACAGAAAGAGCACAAAAGATATTGGTTTACGCTCAAAAAGAAGCTGAAGAATTAAAACACGGATATGTAGGCACAGAGCATATCCTATTAGGGATTTTAAAAGAAGAGGATGGAGTATGTAAAAAATCATTGAATAATATGAAAATTACTTCACAAAATGTGAAAAAATTAGTTATGGATTATGAAGGTGAAGGAGACGCTCAAATGAGTAGTATTGAGATACCTTTAACACCAAGAACAAAGAGGTTATTAGATTTAAGTCTTTTAGAGGCTAGGAATTTAAATCATAATTATATTAGTCCAGAACATATCTTGTTAGCTTTAATTAGGGATGCAGAAGGGGTTGCATACACAATATTAATTAATCTAGGGGCAGATTTTAATAAACTTAAAAGTGAGATATTGGATAATTGGTGCTCTGAAGACACTCCAAAGGGAAGTTTATCAAAGGAAAAGAAACTAAAGGGTACACCAACCTTAGATAATTTTGGCAAGGATTTAACTGAAATGGCGAGAGAAGGTAAACTTGATCCTGTTATAGGAAGAGATAACGAAACTCAAAGGCTCTTAGAAATTTTGTGTAGAAGAATGAAGAACAATCCTTGCCTTATAGGGGAGGCAGGTGTAGGTAAAACAGCAATAGCAGAGGGGCTTGCTCAAAGGATAGCTAGCGGCAGTATTCCAGAAAGTTTAAAGGACAAAAGACTTATAACTTTGGATATATCGTCTATGGTGGCAGGCTCTAAATATAGAGGAGAATTTGAGGAAAGACTTAAAAAGGTTATGAAAGAGATATTAGAATCAGGAAATGTTATTATATTTATAGACGAAATTCATACCATTATAGGGGCAGGAGGAGCAGAAGGAGCTATTGATGCTTCTAATATATTAAAACCAGCACTTGCAAGGGGAGAAATACAATGTATAGGGGCAACAACTACAGATGAGTACAGAAAGCACATTGAAAGAGACCCAGCATTAGAAAGAAGATTTCAACCGATAACGGTAGGGGAACCAAGTAAAGAGGAAGCTATTAATATATTAAAAGGACTAAGAGATAAGTATGAAGCACATCATAGAGTTAAAATTACTGATAGTGCAATAGAAGCAGCTGTTAGCTTATCTGATAGATATATATCTGATAGATATTTACCTGATAAAGCAATAGATCTTATTGATGAAGCAGGAGCAAAAGTAAGAATACAAAATTTAACCGTTCCACCAAATCTTAGAGAGTTACAAGGCGAAATAGATAAACTTTACAAAGAAAAGGCTGATGCTATATCATTACAGGACTTTGAAAAAGCAGCTAAAATAAGGGATAGTGAAAAGGGGTTAAAGGAAAAACTAGATAACTCTAAAAATAATTGGAAAACTCAAAATGGAGTGGGTGAGTTAATAGTTTCAGAATTAGAGATTGCAAGTGTAGTATCGAAATGGACTAATATCCCTATAGAAAAATTAACACAAAAGGAATCAGAACGCTTACTAAAATTAGAAAATGTACTTCATAAGCGAGTTATAGGACAATATGAGGCAGTCGAATCTATCTCAAGGGCTGTGAGAAGGGCAAGAGTAGGGTTAAAGGACCCTAAGAGACCTATTGGCTCTTTTATATTCTTAGGTCCCACTGGCATAGGTAAAACAGAGTTATCTAAAGCATTAGCTGAGGCAATGTTTGGTGATGAAAATAATATGATAAGAATAGATATGTCAGAGTATATGGATAAGCACACCGTTTCAAGGCTTGTGGGTTCACCACCAGGTTATGTAGGATTTGATGAAGGAGGCCAATTAACAGAAAAGGTGAGACGAAACCCTTATTCTGTTATACTTTTTGATGAAATTGAGAAAGCTCATCCAGACGTAATTAATATTTTGCTACAGATATTAGACGATGGAAGGCTAACAGATGGAAAAGGCAAGACAATAAACTTTAAAAACACATTGATTATAATGACATCAAATGTAGGTGCGTCAAAGCTGAAGAAGCATAAGTCACTAGGTTTTTCTATAAATGAAGATGGAGCCCGTTCAGAATATGAAAAGATGAAAGAAAATATAATAGATGAGTTAAAAGACTCTTTCAAACCAGAATTTCTTAATAGGATAGATGATATTATCGTATTCCATTCACTAGAACAGGAAGATTTATATAAAATAGTTGAAATGATGCTTGAGGTAGTCAAAGGACGCCTTAAATTGCTCCAAATTAATATTAGCTTTAATGATGAGACGAAAAAACATTTAGCTAAGGCTGGGCTTAATACTAACTATGGAGCTAGACCTCTGAGAAGAGAGATTACTAAAACTGTAGAAAATGTGCTTTCTGAAGAAATACTAAAAGGTAACATTAATAAAGGGGATAACGTAAGTGTTATTATAAAAAATGGTGAATTGCTATTTAAGACTTCTTAGTGCTTTGTATAATTAATGATGTTTATGTATATTATAAAGAATATAACTATAAAAGTAGAATTAGTAAAAAAACCACTAATGAGTGGTTTTTTGACTTAATTATAACAACCACAGGTGATGATTTAAGAATATTTACAAAGTAGGGAGAAAAATATGAGAGAAGATAAAAGCAAGGAACTTATGAGCATATTAAAAATAATGGCACCTGGCACTTCGCTTAGAGAAGGGCTTGAAAATATTTTAAGAGCTAAAACTGGTGGTCTTATTGTACTCGGAGATTGTAAGGAAACACTGGACGTTGTAGATGGAGGGTTTGGAATAAATTCAGACTATAGTCCATCTTACTTATATGAGCTAGCAAAGATGGATGGAGCTATAATAATAAGTAATGATTTGAAAAAAATATTATATGCTAATACTCAACTTATGCCAAGTCCTGCAATACCTACTTTTGAAACGGGAACGAGGCACAGAACAGCTCAGAGAATAGCTAAGCAAACGGGATATGTGGTTGTTGCTATATCACAAAGAAGAACTATTATAACTGTATATAAAGATGACATAAAATATGTATTGAGGGATAGTAGTGTAATTTTGGCAAGGGCAAATCAGGCAATTCAGACCTTAGAAAAATATGGATTCGTACTTGAACGTGTAGTACGGAATTTAAATCTTTTAGAAATTCAAGATTTGGCTACTCTATTTGATGTTATAACTGCCCTGCAAAGGACAGAAATGGTTATGCGAATAGTTGGAGAAATAGAAAGGTACATATGTGAACTTGGGAATGAGGGTAGATTAATTTCAATGCAATTAGGCGAGCTT
>JANZQE010000280.1:0-4060 GCA_038040705.1 Clostridium sp.
TCAATTAATTCTTTTAAAGTACTTAATTCTATTACTTCATTTTGATAAAATCTTCTGTATGATCTGTTTTTTAAAACCAAATCTTTAATCATTTTGCACCTCCATAAATTTAAATCCATTTCATACAGTATAGTCAAAATATAAAAATATATCAACTATAGTATCTAATAATAATGGGAAATTGCTACTTTTTACAATAGATATGGTAAAATAAAGTAAAGATATAAAAAAATTATAAAGCTAGCTATAGAACATTACTTATATTTTGATTGGAGAGTGCAAAATGTGCATTAACGAAAATTTTCTACTAACAATTTTAGAAACCAGCGATGTTCATGGATATGTATTACCTATAAATTATTCGGATAATTCCTATACAAACTGTGGGCTTGCAGCTTTATCCACTATAATTACTAAAGAGCGAGAAAAAAATCAGAATACAATACTTATAGATAATGGCGATATGCTTCAAGGTACTGCGCTTACTTATTTTCATGCTAAAATAAATAATAATATGCCAAATCCAATGATTGAAGCTATGAATATTATGGGATATGATGCGGCTGTAATTGGCAATCATGAATTTAATTACGGTAGGGATTATTTAGATAGTGCTATTGAAACTTCAAATTTTCCATGGCTGTGCGCTAATATAACCAAAAAAACCACGGGCGAAAGCTTTACGAAGAAGCCCTACATTGTTAAAACCTTTGACAATGGCTTAAAAGTAGGTATTTTAGGTCTAACCACCAAGTATATTCCTAACTGGGAAAATCCACAAACGATAAAGGACTTAGATTTTGAAGATGTTGTAGAGAGTGCAAACAAATGGATTGAAATAATGCAAAAAAAAGAGGCTACGGACATAAATATAGTGTCCTATCATGGTGGGTTTGAAAGAGATTTAGAAACGGGTGTTCCATCAGAAACCCTAACAGGAGAAAATGAGGGATACGAACTTTGCGAAAAAGTAAAAAATATGGATGTACTCCTAACGGGGCATCAACATAGAGTTATACAGAATGTATCTATAAATGGTGTTTTAATTTTGCAACCAGGTTTCAACGGTAATTGCATTGGAAAAGTTACAATTGAACTTACTAAAAGCGCTGGCAAATGGGCTCTAACTAATAAGGAATCGGAAGTTATTGATGCTGATGCGACTAAAGTAGATAAAAGAATTATGGATTCTATAAGTACCATAGAAACCAAGGCACAAGAGTGGCTTGATATACCTATTGGGCATATAGATGGTGACATGGTTATTAAAGATCATTTAGAGGCAAGGCTTAAAGATAATGCTTATACTGAATTTATAAATAATGTTCAGATGGAAGCAGCAAAGGTTGATATATCTTGTATTGCTATTTTTGATAATCACTGCAAGGGTTTTAATCATAATGTTACAATGCGAGATATCATATCAAATTACAAATACCCGAACACACTAAAGGTAATTAGTTTAAAAGGTGCTGATATCAAAGCAGCGCTAGAAAAAACTGCAGAATATTTTAGTATAGTTAATGGGGAAATAGAGGTAAGTAAAGCTGGAAATCATCCTAAACTTCAACATTATAATTATGATATGTGGGAAGGAATAGATTATGTTATAGATATTTCAAAATCCATAAATTCAAGAATTACGAAAATTAATTATAAAAATCATCCTCTTAATATGGATGGAGACTATGCTGTGGTAATGAATAATTACAGAGCAGGTGGCGGTGGTGATTATTTAATGCTTAAGGGAAAGCCTGTTCTTAAAGATATAAATATTGATGTGGCTGAACTAATTGCAAATTATATTCTTGAAAGAAAAACAGTTAAGGTAACGGTGAATGATAATTGGAAGGTTATATACTAGGTGAGGGGGTTTATTTATGAAAACATCAATATTTATTATGCCAGCAATTATAATCATAATAGGTGCATTTATACGATCGGGTAAAGGAAGTTTTTTAATTGCGGGATACAATACTTCTACAAAAAAGCAGAAAGAAAAATATGATGAAGTGGCTTTATGTAAGTTTGTAAGTAATCTATTATTTTTTATCGCGGTTATAACTTTTATATATCTAATAGGACGAACATATAATATTACATTTATACGGATATTGGCTATGGCAACACTTATCATTACAGTAATTAGAGCATCTATGTATGCGAATACTGGAGATAAATTTTTAAAGAAAAAATAACTCAATCTACCAGGTGTCAGTTTTTATTTGCAATATAAAAAGGAAGTGAAACAATGGAAATCATTAATTCCTTTGATTTATCGACATGGCAATGGGCATGGATAATAATTTCAGCATTCTTAGTTGGAATTTCAAAGACCGGAATTACTGGTTTTATGATGCCTGTTATACCAATCATTGCTAGCGTATTTGGAGGAAAAGAATCTACGGGGGTCATTCTTCCACTATTATTAATAGGGGATGTTTTTGCACTGTACTATTACAATAGACATGCAAAATGGAACAATATAAAAAAGCTTTTACCATGGACATTTATAGGGCTAGTATTTGGTGTTATAGTCGGGAATTACATTAATGACAAACAATTTAAGATGATTATATCTATTTCAGTTTTAGTTTGCCTATTTACTTTAATTTATACGCAGAAAAAAGGTGAAAGTCTTAAAATTCCAACAAATAGATGGTTTTATGCTCTAGCTGGAATTGCTACTGGGTTTACATCTATGATTGGAAATGCAGCAGGACCTATATTCAGTATATATTTGTTAACTATGAATTTTAAGAAAAATGATTTTATGGGAACGACAGCTTGGTTTTTCTTTCTTATCAATTTCTCCAAAATGCCATTGCAAATTTTCTTTTGGCATAATATTTCCGTAAAGACAATTATTCTTGGAATTGCTATGGTGCCCTCAATTGCAGTAGGTGCATTACTAGGGATGATGATAATTAAAAGGTTAAATGAAAAATACTTTCGATATGTTATTATAGGAATGACAGGTATAGCTGCAGTAAAGCTATTAATATAGTAAATACCGATTTGATGATATGAGGAGGATTTGATTTTATGGATTAATAAAAAACACAGCATTAAGCAGTTAAATATTAAATGAACTTGTTTGTCATTGCAACTGGCGGTTATGTGCCAGAATTATTTCACCATACAACTATGTTCTCCACCCGTATCCAGTGAATAAGTGGATTACCTTTAAGGTTTAATAGCTCTTTGCTGCTGCCAAAGGTGTAAACTTGAATTTTTATGGATGCCATGGTAATATCTAGCCATAGAACACTAAAATTTTTCGATGTGGAATTTTGGATATTATTATTTATGTTTTATGAAATAGGAGGACTAATATGCTTCAATATAAACCGAAAGGACTTTTAAGAGTTCATTACAATAACAGAAAACCCATTGTTTCTTATCTCTATGAAAATGGTTCATTATTCTTTGCAACTGGTAGAACCTCACGTAAAATGAAACACTTCACTACAACAGGTAAAGATGTTGAATTAAGCTTAGGTTTCTTTGGTAAAGAAAAGATGTCCGCTCATATTGAAATCATGCCCGATGAAGAAGTGTTTTTTAACTATTTAAAGAAAGCAGCTGGTCTGCCGCCATTTGTTACTTTTAAAAAACACCAAGTAGTTAAAATAACACTTTTATAAACTGGTTTATCATCTTTACGACTAATTATATTTATGCAAAGTAAAAATCACTAAGTATAACTTAGTGGTTTTTGTTACATGGGCGACGTTCTGGATTTCTTTTTTCTACTAATTGGTTATATGGATTATACTATAATTGAATCTGCAAGTGGTTGCCCGGTAGTTTTTGAAATAATTCAAAGACTTAAGAAAATGTGTAATTTCAAAAGAAGAGAGGGGTAGTGTAAGAAATGAAAAACAATTGGATTAAAAATAATAAACTTCACAATAATACCCAATTAATTTCGGATGAATTTATAGAGTTTGATGAAAAGATGCAAGAAGGATATCAATTTATAATTGATAATCAACATGATAAAGCCGTTAGAAGTTGGATAGATGTTTGGAATAAATTAATGGATTATATGAAAAAT
>JANZQE010000281.1:0-2979 GCA_038040705.1 Clostridium sp.
GCAAGAATGATTTTACTGACATTAGAAAATTTAATTTAATGTTTAAGACTTCACAGGGAATAACTGAAGATGGAAAATCTGATATATATTTAAGACCTGAAACTGCACAAGGTATTTTTGTAAACTTTAAAAATGTTCAAAGGGCTACAAGGAAAAAGATTCCATTTGGTATAGGCCAAGTAGGAAAGGCTTTTAGAAATGAAATAACACCAGGAAATTTCATTTTTAGAACAAGAGAATTTGAACAAATGGAATTGGAGTTTTTCTGTAAACCAGGTACGGATTTAGAGTGGTTTGCATATTGGAAAGAGTCTTGTGCTAATTTCTTATATAATTTGGGAATGGTTAAGGAAAATTTAAGATTTAGAGACCACGGCGCCGAAGAATTATCATTTTATAGCAATGCTACTTGTGATATAGAATTCTTGTTTCCTTTTGGATGGGGAGAATTATGGGGAATTGCTGATAGAACTGATTACGACTTAAAGAAGCATATGGAACATTCAGGTCAAGATTTGAGCTATTTAGACCCTATAACTAATGAAAAATATGTACCTTATTGTATCGAACCTTCGTTAGGTGCAGATAGAGTTGTGCTTGCATTTTTAGTTAATGCATATGATGAAGAAGAACTCCCAAATGGAGATGTAAGGACAGTGCTTCATTTACATCCAGCACTTGCGCCATTTAAGGCAGCTGTTTTACCACTTAGCAAAAAACTATCACAAAAAGCTAATGAAGTTTTTGAAACGTTGAGTAAAAAATTCAACATAGACTACGATGAAGCTGGAAGTATAGGGAAGAGATATAGAAGAGAAGATGAGGCAGGAACTCCATATTGCATAACTGTGGATTTTGATACTTTAGAAGATAACACTGTAACAGTTAGGGATAGAGATACAATGGAGCAAATAAGACTTAGCATAGATGATTTAGAAAAGTTTATAGAAGATAAACTACAATTTTAATTTAAGGGTAGTGCATTGTATAAAGGGGAGCTTTAATAGGCTATATTTATACTATGCACTATTTTTTTATATAAAATGAATACAAATAAAAGAGTATACGAACAGTTCCACAGTTGGTAATTTAAGTGTTATAATTAGTAGAAGCAAATTTATTGAATTAATAATATAATATTTAATATATAAAGATTATATGGAGGTTTATATGGAAAAGAAATTTAGTGAATTTAAAAGACTTATAAAAGGAAAAAAAGTTGGAGTTGTAGGTATAGGGGTTAGTAATATTCCTTTAATACATTTCCTAGTGAAACTGGGGGCTGTTGTTACGGCTTTCGATAAAAAAACATATAGTTTACTTGGAGAGGAAGCCCTTAAATTCGAAGAAAATGGAGTAAAATTAGTGTTAGGCGAAGATTACTTAGAAGACTTAACAGGGTTTGATGTTATTTTTAAAACACCATCCATGAGAATAGATGACCCTGCTTTTTTAGAAGCAAAGAAAGAAGGAACATATATAACCTCGGAAATGGAAGAGTTTATAAAATATTGTCCTGCAAAAACTTTTGGTGTCACTGGTAGTGATGGGAAAACAACTACAACTACAATAATATATAATATTCTAAAAAAAGAAGGATACAAAACCTGGGTTGGCGGAAATATAGGTACTCCACTGTTTTCAAATATTGAAGAAATAAGAAGTGAGGATAAGGTAGTATTAGAATTATCAAGTTTTCAGCTTATGACTATGACCGTTTCTACAGATGTAGCAGTAGTAACAAATTTAAGCCCGAATCATCTAGATATTCATAAGGATATAGAAGAATATATAGAGGCTAAGAAGAACATATTTAAATACCAAAAGGATGGTGACCTTCTTGTATTAAATAGGGATAATGATTTGACTTATGAGCTCAGAAAAGAGGCCACAGGAAAAATTAAATTTTTCAGTGTAAAAGAGAAGGTAGAAGATGGTGGATATTATCAAAATAATAAATTATTCAGTATGAATAGGGTAGTATGTAACATGGATGAAATAAAGCTAAAAGGGATGCATAATGTGCAAAATCTGTTAACTGCCTTTTGCGCAGTTGATGATGAGGTATCAGTTGCCAGTATGAGAGCGGTGGCTATTAGTTTTGTAGGAGTACCTCATAGAAGCGAGTTTGTACGAGAAGTTGACGGAGTTAAATATTACAATGATTCAATAGCATCTAGTCCAACTAGAACAATAGCAAGCGTCAAATCTTTTGAAAAGCCGGTTATATTGATTGCAGGAGGTTATGATAAGCAAATACCTTTTGAGCCACTAGCTGAAGAGGCTTACTTAAATATTAAGAAACTAATACTAGTAGGTACTACCAAATATAAAATTAAAGAAGTCTTTGAGTCTGTATTAAAAGAAAAGAGAATATCACTAGAAATTATACTAGTTGAAGGCTTTAGTGAAGCAATTGATACAGCTAGAGCAGTTGCTAAACCTGGCGATATAGTCACGTTATCACCAGCTTGTGCAAGTTTTGATATGTTTAAAAATTTTGAAGTGCGCGGTAATAAATTTAAAGAAATAGTAATGGCGCTATAGTTAATAAATAAGGAGTCATATATGCTAGCATATTGACTCTTTATTTATTAAAGGCTCCAAGCGTATCATTATAAGCAAAACAGAATATATGGTAGAAATAAGTATAAATATGAAAGTGAATGGATATAATGAGTGATTATAAACAAATATTAATTTATACATATGATATTATATTAATTGTCGCTGAAACATAGTTACAAATTAGCTTTGTGGCCATAGTGATGAAGGTTAAATTAATTGTCAAAGATTCGTTAGATGGGTTGACAGATGATTAATTAACTGATAAAATTATAGAAGTCGTCACATGATGACAAATTAAATTGGTCTTTGAAAATTAAACAGAGAAATAGGTAAAGATAGCAAAATAATATTTTGCTAAACCAGTTAATTACTTTAGTAAATAAAGTGAATTTTAGTCGTAAGACTAAATAG
>JANZQE010000282.1:0-13802 GCA_038040705.1 Clostridium sp.
AAATTTTTAAGTGTTTCTTCACTAACCTTGTTCAATTTTAAAGTATAAGTCATTCCTGGTAATAGAACTATATTTGAAACAGGAATTACCATTCCCTCTTTGTTTTTTTTATCTAAATTCATATTTATCACCCTTTCCTTAATTAATATTTATAAGTGAATGTTCGTTTATTAATGTTTTAATTATTAGCGAGACACTTTTGCCAATACTCCCTCACAAAATTCTCTCGCTACATTGAATTAGCTTTATTCTACTTATTATAAAAGCAATGCCTCTTGAATGATTGTAATCATTTCTGAAAGCATCTTACCTTGCCCAGTTTCTAACTCACACTTCTTAATTGCAATGGATTTTATGGGATAAAAAAGTATAGCTACTATATTGTGATTTTGAAAATCTTTAATAACCCTTTTCTCTTTCATTTCCTCTAACAAATTATTTAAATTATTTATACCTTTGATATCTAAACATTGACTAGCTAAAGCTGGACAACTTGAAAACTGATCTACAAAATGAAAAATCTCTCCATGCTCTTGGATGTAAGTATAATATCCTCTAACAAGTATTTCAATAAGTTCATGTCCATCCATATCCTTATAAACCTTACTAAATAGATAGTCAAAAATCTCTTCAGAATACTCAAGATATATCTCCCGTAACATAATCTCTTTGTTCTCATAATAAATATAAAGAGTGGCTGGGGAAACCCCCGCTTCTTTAGCAATCTTTGAAATAGAAGCACCATGAAACCCTTGTTCAAGTATTAACTTAACAACTGCTTCTTTTATACTTTTTTCCTTTTCATCATCTTTTCTTCTCATCTTAACACCTCTATTATATTCTATAATAAACGACCATTCATTTATTGTCAAGAAATATTTTTACAAGTAAAATTCTATAAAACAATTAAACTGGCATAGCGTATTTGCTGTACCAGTTTAATTTGTTTTATATTAAATCATATTATTTAAATATATCTACTTTAAATCCGCCCAATTAGCAGGATATGTTACAAACATAAACTTTGCATAGTTTGGAACACTAAATTGAATCTTAGAATTTTTAGGAATTAAAATCATTTCACCTTTATTAGCTACAACTTTTCTTCCATCAATATTTACTTCTAAAGTCCCATCTATAACATAATCTATTTCATCATATTTTAATTCCCAATCAAAGCAAGTTTCTTTCATCTCCATAAGACCGCATCCAAGTCTAGGACTTTCTTCTAGAGTTAAAACGTCCTTTAAAAGTACGTCGTCTCCCTCTTTACCTGTATCAAACTTACCCAGTTTTACAGTGTTTAATTTTATTGACATTATACCACTTGGATCCACTTGCTTTTCAAATTCGCATTTTTCCACAGATAAACTTTCTGCTATTATTTTTCTAACCATGTCTTCAATAAATTTTGAATCTATACTTTCCATTTTACTTCCTCCGCTCATTGTCATTTAACATGACATTATTATCCAACAAAACCGTAATACTATTTTGCTTCAGTAGACTTGTCTTTTTTACTTCTTGATAGTATAAAACATGCTAGAGCAACTGCTGTAACTCCACCAATTAATTTTGCAACTATCATAGGGAATATCATTCCTTTTTCTACTCCTGCAACAAAACCTAAATGATCTCCAAATACGAATGCAGCACTAACTGCAAACGCAACGTTTATTATCTTACCCCTATCATCCATGTCCTTCATCATTCCGAACATTGGCATACTATTTGCAAGACTTGCCACCATACCTGCGGCTGCAATATCATTCATACCTAGGAGTGAACCTAGCTTCATTAGAGGTTTTTTAAATACTTTTGTTATAACAAAAACCATTGGGAAGGCTCCTGCTAGTACTATTGCAATAGAACCTACTATGGCAATACCATCGGATAGCGGTGCCATTCCAGGAATAACAACTACTCCTGTTAAAGTTTCTATTATTATAGCTGCTAGACCTATTGTTATTACCACAACTACGCCTTTTCCAAAAATATTAAATCCTTTTATCATCTTTTCAGGAACTTTCCATAATCCTATAGCTAGAAGTGCAGCAACTATTATTATTGGCACAAGATTTTTAAGTAACATTATTACTCCAAAACCACCTACAAGCCCTCCTATAAATGCTCCTATAGGAATTGTTATTATCCCTGCAAGAACGCCTGTTGCTAAGAATTTATGGTCTTCTTTTTTAATTATTCCAAGAGCAACTGGTATAGTAAATACGATAGTTGGTCCCATCATAGATCCTATAATTACGCCTGAGAAGCTTGCTGCCTGCGCTGTTAGCGCAAGTTCTTTTGCGAGAGGGTATCCTCCCATATCACAAGCAAGTAAAGTAGTAGCAAACATAGATGGGTCCGCACCGAGTGCAGTGTATAACGGAACTATTACAGGTTTTAATACATTAGCAAGTACTGGTGCTAAAGAGACTACACCTACCATGGCTATAGTTAATGAACCCATTGCCATAAATCCCTCTTCAAATTGCTCTCCGAGTCCAAATTTATTTCCTATGCACTTGTCTAGTGCACCTAAAACCATAAAAATAACCATTATGTATATGATAATTTCATTTATTCCCATGTTTATATCCCCTTATTTTATATATTTTTGGAGGTAATTTTTTTTATTTTCTCTTAATTATAGGCTATTAATTAGTTCCGCAGATGGTGATGGAATTACTATACTGTAAACTATCTTTTTCTCGTCGCAGGCTTTTAGTGCTTCTTCTACAGCTTCTTTAACAGAGCTCACATCACCAAAAATAACAAAATATGATTTGCCACCTGTAGCCATGCCAAGACTTAACTTGAAAAGCTTTACCTCTGCCGCTTTAAGTGCTTTATCTAAAATAAATATTCCTGAGACTACATTAGTAGTTTCCACTACTGCTATAGCACCCTTAGGCTCTACTTTAATTTTATTTTTTAATGATTGTATAATGTCCGTGTGGACACTTGGAAGTAGAAAACTGCCTATTAAAAACCCTATACTTTTCTCTTTAGCCCTATATAGGGCTTCTTCAACAGCTCCTACTTCTCCTGACATAAGTATCATATACTTTCCCGGACAAATAGTTTTACAAATTATAAGTTCTACTTCGGCTGATTTTAAAACTACATCTGCTATCTCTATTCCTTTTGCTATACTTCTAAATTCCAACATTCCTAAAGTTTTAATCATAGATTCGCTCCAAATAAATTTATTTGTGGGACAGCCGTTTATCTATTTCAGAAATTCTTCATCAACTTCTAAACTATCTATTATCCCTACTATAACAGCATCCACAGGTGCATCTTTTATATGAAGTGATGCCCTTGCAGAGCTACCTTTAGTAACTAATACATTATCCCCAATACCTGCTCCTACTATATCTGCAGCAACAAAAATTGTGCTATCCTGGCCAGTTGAAGATTTTGGAGGTTCTATAACCAAAAATTTTAATCCATTTAATTTTTCATCTTTTCTTGTAGCCCAAACATTCCCTATAACTTTACCAATAATCATTAACTGTCCCCTTTGTTTTTATTTGTGACCTATTCTATTTATCCCTCTATTTGTTGGAATATGTTAAAATAATCCTATACTCTATTTACCTTTAGTCGTTTTATTCTTATAAAATCTTGAGCTAGTGGGGTTAGTATTGGTTTTTTAATTAAATTTACTTCCTTTATCCCATTCATATATAATTTTTTAAGGTCCGACTCTGTAATAAGTCTTTTATTATTTATTTCTACTACCTGATGAGATTGTACCGTATTCTCTGAAACCACTGTTTCAGATTGTGCTACAATTTCACTATGCATCTCATTGCAATCAGCGCCTATTTCCATGCTTTTCAACAAATCACCTTGATTAACTATAATAGCTCCATAGGACATGATTTTACATTCATATTGATTATATAGATTATATAGTGCTTCATTAGCATTTGTTGAATATCTTCTATATTGTATTCCCTCTTTTAATACATGAATTTTTTTACCGTTAAAAAGAGCCTCTACTATAAAAGCTTGCACATTATCATTGCATAAACCAAGCGCCATTGATGATAATCCTTTATTACATAAATTTGTAACTACTATATGCTCATAGTTTTTCAAATTTACATCTTCATTATTATAATTAAGAACCTCATATTTATCTTGAACAAGCTCCTTAACCATGGTTAATTCATCTTCACACGAACTTATTACAAGTACCTTTTTTTTATCCATTACAGTACTATTTGTACTGCTAGGAATTCTACTCATAACCTCCTTTGTGATCATACCAACTAATTCTTCTATATCCAATTAAATCACTTCCTTTATATAAAAGTTCTATTTCATAATTCTTGCAGTAGAGCCTTTAATATATCCACAGGCATTTGCTTCATCATAATCTATGTGCATAGTGGTTTTATATTCACTACTTACCCTAATTACAACATCATCAAAAATTAATGGTCTTTCTCCAGACACCTGGGCCCTTACTATTTCTTTATCACTTACCTTAAATAGTTTTGCATCTTCTGGTGATAAATGTATATGACGTTTTGCAACAATTAAACCTTCTTCAATTGTTAAGGAAGCACTTTCTGTAGTTATGGTTATACCTACCGTACCTTCTAATTTTCCTGAATCTCGAATTGGAGGCTTTACTCCTAAAATAAGAGCATCCGTCTTAGATATTTCCACCTGCGTCGCACTTCTTTCTGGTCCAAGTACAATTACATTTTTAATTGTTCCTTTAGGTCCGGTTATACTAACTCTTTCATTGCAGCTATATTGGCCTGGTTGTGATAGTTCTTTTGCCTTTGTTAAATTAAAACCTTTTCCAAATAACAAATCAATACTTTCTCTCGAAAGGTGAACATGTCTTCCTGAAGCCTCAACGGTAATTCTTAATTTTTCATTTACTCTTTTTATGACCTCTTCTACTATATATTCAATGTTCATATCTGTCACGAATGCATCTCCTCTATTTATATTTTCCTGATAAAAACTTAAACATCATTATATATAAACAGCTACTTAATCTATTTAAATATTTCATAATATCGTTTCTTGTTATCTCTCCATCAATGTCCTTAAATGCCTTTAAACCACATACTTCAACTTCCCTTGTATTACTTCTTATGGAGTTAAGTGCAACAACTATTTCACCCATTTTATAACTAGGCATAAAGTGTTCCATATTAAAGTACTTTTTAGGATTGTGTGACATTTCTCTAAGGTCATTCTCACTCATTCCAAGTAGAGAGAATTCAGGAAGCTTCTCTTCTAATACTTCCGCCCGCAATATATTACGCACAAAATTTAGAATTTCCTCTAAATCCCTTACTACCCCTTCATTTTGAAGCTTTGAAGCTAAAATCTCAGTTTCTAAAATTTTAGATTGAAGGCTATCGAGCCTACCTCTAAACTCTATTCTCCTATGGTCCTTAGGTACTAATTTATTGCCATATAATTGTGTCATATGCTCTGGTTTTTCCTCTAAATAGCCACCCTTATGACATTTGTATTTGGGCATTATCTTTCCTTCATCTTCTTTTTCACTTATGAACTCACCTTGTTTCTTAGCGCCTAGCTTATCAACAATTAGAAGTTTAATATTTTTATCTTGTAGATATTGTTTTGCAGATGGCGTTACAATAACACCCTTAACTACTTCAAATTCCTTAATATCCGTATTTTTAAGTTGTTTTCTTAATTCACTTTCAGTTAGCAAACTCATATAACTCACATCCCCTTAAGAAGGTATATAAACATACTACCCGCCACAACCTTTTGAGCTGTGGGGATAGTATAATTTAGTATATTAAGCTTCTTCTACTTCTGCTTTCGCTTTTGGAAGTATTTCAGCTACTTCTGAATGTGGTCTTGGAATTACATGAACAGAAACTAATTCTCCTACTCTTTCTGCTGCTGCAGCCCCTGCATCAGTAGCAGCTTTAACAGCTCCAACGTCGCCTCTAACCATTACAGTTACTAGTCCTGCACCAATTTGCTCTTTTCCTACTAATGTAACATTTGCTGCTTTTACCATAGCATCTGCTGCCTCTATTGCTGCTACGAGTCCTCTTGTTTCGATCATTCCTAATGCATTTGTACTTGCCATTTTATATTCCTCCTAAGATTTTATTAGTTTTTCTATATCAATTATTTTTATAATTGGCTTTTTAATTTTTCCATGATCTTTTCTACTATTAAATTTATAGAGTCTTCATTTAAGTTTTCTTTGCTAACATAACTCGAAATGTTATCTCTATTTACTATATCCTCTATTTCCCTAGTTCCATAAACCAATCTTCTTATATTAATCAAATTCATAGGTCCGATATTATCAGAAGTTGCACTTCCACCAACTGCTCCACATCCTAGTGTTAAAGCTGGTACAAGGCTTGTAGTTGCTCCTATTCCGCCAAGTGACCCTGGTGTATTAACTAATAATCTCGATACAGGTTTTTTAAGTGCAAACTCTCTAATTATATCTTCATTCTTTGAATGAATCATAAGAGTATGTCCAGCTCCCTCATTGTTTAAGATATCAATGCATTTCTCGCAAGCTTTTCCCCAAGTTTCTTCACAATAGAAACCTAGAATCGGAGCTAACTTTTCTCTTGAATATGGATACTTATGTCCTACATTTGTTTCCTCGGCTATAAGTACTCTAGCTCCAGTTGGAACATTCAAGTTTGCCATTTTAGCTATAGCTTCTACACTTTTCCCTACTATTTGAGGGTTCATCGAACCGTTGCTTCTAAGTATAAATCCGGAAAGTCTATCAGCTTCTTCTTTATTTAAGAAATAAGCTCCCTGTGCTTTTAGCTCAGATATTACTTTATCCTTACTGCAAGATTCAACTACTATAGATTGTTCTGAAGCGCAGATAGTACCATTATCAAAGGTCTTACTATCTAAGATTCTCTTTACTGCAAGTGAAATATCTGCAGATTTTTCTATGAAAGCTGGTCCATTTCCTGGTCCTACTCCTATAGCTGGATTCCCTGAACTATATGCAGCTTTAACCATAGGTGTACCACCTGTTGCTAGTATTAATGATATATCACTATGCTTCATTAATTGATCTGTACCTTGCATAGTCGGTATTGACATACATGCAATAGTTCCTTCTGGTGCTCCTGCAGCCATTGCTGCTTCAGATATTATTCTCACAGTTTCTAGTATACATTTTTTAGCCATTGGATGTGGTGAGAAAACTATAGAATTTCCTGCCTTTACAGCTATCATTGCTTTATATATAGCTGTAGATGTTGGGTTAGTTGATGGAATAAGTCCTGCAATTACTCCTACTGGAACTGCCACCTCAACTAATTTCTTATCACTATCTTCATTTAATATTCCTACAGTTTTCAAATCCGCTATATACTCGTAAACTCCTTTGCTAGCAAAGGTATTTTTTACAATTTTATCTTGCCATTTTCCAAATCCAGTTTCTTCTTCTGCCATTTTAGCTAATTTTTCAGCACTGTTGTAAGCTGAATCACAAATAGCTTTAACTATTTTGTCTATTTCGCTTTGGCTCATTTCGCCCAATTTTTTTTGTGCAAGCTTTGCTTTAGCTATTAGATCCCTAACTTCCTGAATCGACATTAAATCCTTATCCACTATTTAGTCCTCCTCTGATAAAACAATACAATCTCATCTACAAGCCTATCTTTTTTAGCAAATTTTATTTGTTTCTTAGTCATACTATCTAAGTTAAAACTTCTTGCTAAAGTTCTGAGATCATTTACTTTTTTACTCTCTAAATCTGCTCTTATGCCTGTACCATTTTCTAGCGTATTATCTTTGTGTTCTATCTCTTTAATCTTTTGTGTTTTTTCTTTTTGCTCTATCTTTTTAATCTTTTGTGTTTTTTCTTTTTTCTCTGTTTTATTATTATTATTTTCAAAGATATCCCAAACTGATTTGTCCGGTCTTGCAATTACATGGGCTACTACTAAAATCTTTAACTTTGTCATGGAATCTTCCACAGCCTCCACAGCTGCCTTAACTGAAGAAACATCACCTTCAAGCTTTACAGTAACCAAACCACCTCTAACTATTTCACAACCTATAAGATTTACATTAGCTGACTTAAGTGCTATATCTGCAGCTTCTATGGCACCAAGATAGCCTTTTACCTCAATTAAGCCTAGGGCTCTTCTATTCATATTACTTTCCTACTTTAATAGTTTGTAGGATTTTCAGCTACAAATTGTACTGCTGCTGCAAAAGCATCACAAGCTGCCTGACAAGCTGATTGGCTTCCTGTAAGGAGTGCTCCACCAAAGTTAGTTTCGGACGGTGGTCCGTAAAAAGTCACGAGTTCCACATCAGCTGCTTTAAGTGCTGCATCTAATGCATACATAGCTTCAAGTGGAGGTGCTATTAGGTAAGCTAGTGGCTCTCCTTCTTTAATGTTAGCAGTATTTGATAAATAGCTTCCTGTTCTTGATACACAGTGAGCAAAATATGGAATTGAATTATCATCATTAGCACTTATAAAATTCGCTCCACTTTCAATGAAATCTATAGCACAATTAAGACCACTTCTAACCTCTGCTGGACTTGGGCCAGCCATTATTCCTATAACTTCCCCTGCAAGTTTTGTACTTGCATTTGCAGAACCTGCATACATTGATTTAGCATATACTATTTCTACCTCTGCTGATTTAGTAGCTTCATCTAAAGCAGTATAAGTAACATCATCTGTATCTGCTGTTATAATTCCTAAACTCTTATGATGTGGAGATAAATTAAAAGCCTTTACCAAATCTGGACTAACATTTGATATTATTTTTACACCTAATACCGTTGCACGAATAGCTTCATTTTTCATGTGTTTACCCTCCTGATTATAAATTTTTCACTATAATTTTAAATCTACTCCACTTGCTTTCTTTTCAAGCATCAATTTTATTATGTCAGCTAGGTGAGCACCTGCCTCTACTGGTGGAGTACCACCACTATGGATATTAGATACAACTGTTCTTCTAGCCTCTGGCATATTTACAGTAGCTTTGTATGCAATATAAGCGCTCATACTTTCTGCTGTAACAAGACCTGGTCTTTCCCCTATAAGTACACAAGTAACATCAGCTTCTGTAGTTTCAGATACTACATCCATAGCTCCTACTCTTCCATTTTTAACGAAGAATGGAGTTCCTACCGAAATTTTGTAACCTTCAAGTCCTTGTATCATAGCTGGAAGTACATCACGTATATTAGCCTCTATAGCTGCTGAGCTTAGACCGTCTGATACATATATCTGTACCTTTGGTCTCATTTTACAGTTATCTTTTATAGCTTTTATACCCTCTGCATTTATCTTCTTTCCTAGGTCTGGTCTTGTTATGTATTCATCTTTATCTGCACACTCAGTTTTAACAGAAAATAAATTCATTTCTTTTAAAAATTCCTCTGAAACATCTGAGAAAACTGAATCTTGAGCTGCTGCATGATCTGCTCTAACTCTTAAAGCTGTTTCTGTTTTATATCTAGGGCCTGCTCTCCAAATACCTAATCTTGCTGGAGTAGATTGTTTCATCTTTAAATATCCCTTAGCATCTGCTGGATTTGGAACTAAAAGCTGGCTTTTAATATCCACTGTTGTAATGTCCTCTATAAACCCATCTTCAACCTCAACTTTAGTATTTTCAACCTTAGCTGGAGCTGTTTTAGATGTCATTTCTAATAACACCTGTTCAACTAGTTTTTTTAAGTCGTTTTCTGATACCATTATTTTTTCCTCCTCTCATTATTTAAGAAATACAGATGCATCTCCGGCTTTTTCAGTTAATTTCCCATCTTTTGTGAATCCCATTTTTTCCATCCAAACATCAAACTCTTTTATTGGTTTTAAATTTAGGAGATCTCTGAGTGTTGCTGTTTCATGGTATCCAGTAGACTGATAGTTAAGCATTATATCATCACCATGAGGTAATCCCATAAAGTAGTTGCATCCTGCTGTTGTAAGAAGAACCGATAAATTTTCTATATCATTTTGATCTGCCTTCATGTGGTTTGTGTAACATGCATCAACACCCATTGGAATACCAGTTAATTTACCCATGAAATGATCCTCAAGACCTGCTCTTAAAACTTCCTTGCTATCATATAAATACTCGGGTCCTATAAATCCAACAACAGTATTTACTAGGAATGGGCTATATCTCTTAGCAAATCCATAACATCTTGCTTCCATAGTTAGTTGGTCAACACCATAATGACTATCTGAGGATAATTCTGAGCCTTGTCCTGTTTCAAAATACATTACATTAGGACCAGATCCTGTTCCTTCTTTAAGTGCTAATTGTCTTGCTTCCTCAAGCATTTCTGCTGTTATTCCAAAAGCTTCATTTCCCTTTTGAGAACCTGCTATACTTTGGAAAATTAAATCTGCAGGAGCTCCACGTCTTATAGCTTCCATTTGTGTTGTTACATGTGCTAGTACACAATTTTGAGTTGGTATCTCCCATTTATTCTTAAATTCTTCAAAAGTTTTAAGAACTCTCATTACACTTTCAACGGTGTCATCTACTGGGTTTAATCCTATAACCGCATCACCAACACCATAGGTTAATCCTTCCATAAGAGATGCTAAAATCCCCTGTGGATTATCTGTGGTATGGTTAGGTTGAAGTCTTGCAGATAATGTTCCCTCAAGTCCTATTGTTGTATTACAGTGTGCAGTAATTCTTATTTTTTTTGCTGCATAAATCAAATCTAAATTTGACATTAGCTTAGTTACAGCAGCTACCATCTCACTTGTAATACCGCGGCTTGCCCTCTTAATATTTTCTCCAGTGGTATTTTCATCTAAAATCCATTCTCTAAAGTCAGACACTGTTAAGTCTTTAATTCCAGAGTATATCTTTTCATTAACATCATCTTGAATTATTCTCGTTACCTCATCTATTTCATAAGGTACTGCTGGACAATTTCTTAAATCTTCTAATGTTAAATGACTTAAAACTACCTTAGCCGCTACTCTCTCCTCTGCAGATTCTGCTGCAATCCCTGCAAGTTTATCTCCTGATTTTTCTTCATTTGCCTTTGCCATAACTTCCATTATTGATTTAAAATCATACACTTTTCCAAATAACTTTGTTTTTAATATCAAGATAATTCACCCCTCTTATTTTTTATGAATTAAATATAAGCGTTTTAATTATTACAGGCACAATTCTGCCATTTGCTAGTGGCTTACCTATATCTATATAATCGCCATTTTCAACCTTTATAGTGTCAATACAAATAACTTGTTTTTTGAATTCAAGCTGCCTATATAAAGTTTGTCCAAGAACCTTTGCTATATCATTTTCTATTACTAAAATAGTAGGAAAATCCTCTTTTAAAATGTTCTCCATACCTTCAATCAAAGTCTCACCTAGTTTTTGTATTTCTACAAAGCTAGGGTTTAATTTCCCTTTTATCGCTATAGCAACAGGTTGGAGTTCATTTTCTAATGTAAACCACTTAAGTTTTTCCTTAATAGCCTTTACCATATTTTCATGACCTGAATTTTCATCTTCCTCTGATAGTTTTAGTATTGGGAGATTTTTAATAGGAAACTTATCTTCTGTATACGTTATTGTACTGCCACTAATATCAGTAGTATGAGAACCTGCCCCTACCACTGTAGCCCTTATAGTCTCTAAAGATTTTTCAACCACAAGTTTAGTACATAAACTTGACCTTTTAATAGCTTGTCCAAGTAATATTCCTATATCTCCATACTTAAACATATCCTCAGTGTCTAGGCTATAAACATAATCAGCAACTCCGCCGGAGAAAGTAATATACTCTACTTTTATATCACTCTTAATTCCCTTGTTTGTAAGTATTCTTTCATAGAAGCTACTTTCTTCTCTAATGTTCACACTTTCTTCTAGAAGTTTAACCATTTCATCCACCACAATATTCAAAGCCTCAAAGGAAGGCTTCTGCCCTTCTTCTATGTCAATATTCTTTAACCTTACTAATTCCTTTATCTTGCCTGCAATATATGTAACTTTGCCTGAGGACCTATCAATCTTAATAAGTCTTCCACCTATGTCTAGGCATCCTGTATCTAAAAGCTTACCCTCTTTAAATACGGCTATATTAGTAGTTCCTCCACCAACATCTAGGTTAACTACGGTAGAGTCTTCAGCCTCTGAAATTTTATCTGCTCCTGCGCCCTTCGCTGAGATTATTGATTCTAAATCAGGTCCTGCCGTAGCTACAACAAAATCTCCTGCAAGGCCACTTAAATTTTGCAAAACATCATTAGCATTTTGCTTTCTAGCGGTTTCACCAGTTATTATAACCGCCCCAGTTATAATATCTGAGGGAGCTATTCCAGCAGCCTTATATTCTCTTTCTACTATTTCACGAACCGCATCGCTATCTATCTCCTTTTGAGATTTAAGTGGGGTGAAGTATATTTCACTTCTATATATAACTTCTTTATCCACAATGGATATTCTAGGTATTGCAAAACTTGAGGCTAAATTTTCTATCGTTAACTTGCTAAATACAAGTTGTGTTGTTGAAGTACCAATGTCTATGCCAACACTTAGAATTTCTTCTCTCATATCAATTCCTCTTTTCAAATGTTATATGAATTTTCGGAAACATTTTAGGTAACAAAAAAAGGGGCTTAAAGTTATTTTTTCAAAATAACTTTAAGCCCCTTTGCTTACCATAAAAACACACCATTGTGTTTCTGTTATCCATATTAAATTAATTTTTAAAATCAAATATAATCTTAGTTCCATTGAAATCTGAAGCTATATTAATACTTCCATTTAGCTTATCCACAACTATACTATTTACTATGCTAAGACCTAAGCTATTATTTCTAACATTATTTACATCAAACCCTGTCCCATTGTCAACTACTACAATGGTGGAGTATATTTTACCTTCTTCAATTATTATATCTATACTCCCAGAAGGTTTATTTATAAAAGCATATTGCATTGAATTCTGAAGTAATTCATTTACTACAAGAGCTATTGAAGTTGCTTTATCAGAGCACACTTTAAAATTATCCCCAATTACATTTACTTCGATATTTTTATTAGCTACATTAAAATATCTCATAGAATTATTCTTAATATTAGTAATAACTTCTTGTATACTTACTTCATCCAAACCTTCCTTAGATAATATCTCATGTGTAGCTGCTATACTTAGAATTCTATTCATACTTTCACTTAGCGCATCTTTAGTATGCTGGTTATCACTTCTTCTTGCTTGAAGTCTAAGCAAACTTGCTATCGTCTGTAGATTGTTTTTCACTCTATGGTGAATTTCCTTAATAACTACAGATTTTGAAATCAATTCCTTCTCTTTATCCTTCATCATAGTTATGTCCCTAATCATAGTAACAATTTTTAAATTTTTACCAGTTAATATTATTCTCTTAACCTTAAAAAACAATTTCCCTCAATGCACTTCACTTTCATTAGACCTGGGGGAACTCATTAACTCCTTAAAATTAGTATCATCTAAAGCTCAATTATCATAATCCATACCTAATAGATTTTCTTTGTAACCAAGCTTTTTGTATAATAAATCCGCTCTATGATTTCTAAATCTAACTATCCCTTCTTCATCAAATATAATAACAGCTTCATCTAAATGATCAGCTATGTTATTTTTATTCTCTTTTGAAGATACTAATGTATTAGCTAACTGTTCATAGCCTTCTGCTAACATTTCCATATGTTTATTTTTATTTATTTTTTCTGTTATGTCCTTCTCTACTATTAGAACACCTATAATTTTTCCGTTATTATCTATAGCAGAAACAGTTT
>JANZQE010000283.1:0-3973 GCA_038040705.1 Clostridium sp.
TGAGCTTCCTTCTCTAAAAATGTACCTCTTACAGACTTAAAGTTTTCATCAAGAAAATCTTTTATATCAGAAGCTAGTTCATTTCCTTCCTTATTTAAGATTCTATATTGTACAGATATCTCACCTGTTTCATTATCTATAGTTGTTATTTTATATATATCAGCTATTACTCCTCCTTTATAAAATTGCTTCTGTGGTGTATCTGCCGGTGATTCACCCTCAGATAAATTAACATCAGCCATTTTTACTATGTCACTTAGTTCTAAACCTGATTGATTTAATACACTTTGAATTAATGGATTATTAATTATTACTTCAGAATCTTTTAAGAAGTCTTCAAAACCTATATCTTCATTAATAACGTCAGATTCTAATGGATTAACAAACTCAATTATACCTTCTACACCAACAGTTCCTTCACCAGATGCCCATATTTTCTTAAGAGCATTTGTAGTATTTCTTATGTTTAATGCTTCAGCACTACTTAACCATTCTGTACTTTCTAAAATTGGTTGACCCAATCTAGTTTGTCTAGCTCTATACTGTTTGTATTGTCTTTCTAATGTTTGAACTAACAAAGGGCTGTTAGTTCTAGTATCAATTTTAATATTAATACCATTACCTTCTAATAATATATCTATTGCACTTCTAGCTTCTTCACTTTCTTCTTGAGAAACTTCTTCAGTAGTTTTTTCTGCTTCAGTATTTGTAGTAGATTCTTCTTGAGTATCTTTATAAGTATTTAATAATCTTTGTACTATACCATACTTAACAGTATGTATGTTAGGATTTATAGGCCCATTGTCATCAAAGAAATCAGTTAAAACTTCTACAATTCCTGTCTGCAAAAATGCCATCATTTGTGCTTGATCAGCATAGACACCTTGCTTAGCCAATTGATTTACTAATTCATTTGCCTCAGTAATAGCTACGTGTTGTTTAACAGCTGCTTCAGTTATTTCAGCACGCGATTCATATATTCTTTTATTAATTTCATATTGTCTTTCCTGTATCTCAGTAAACTTTTCTGGGTTTGCTAAAAACTCTATGGCTTTATCATATACACGCGCTCTTCCTTTTAGTGCACCATGATCAACTATTTGTTCTAATGCAGCATCAATATTATCTTCATTGACAAAAGCATTACTTTGAGATGCCATGAACCTAATGTAAGATTGAAATTCTGTTCTTAGTTTTCCTTTTAAAAGTTTATTTCTTTTAAAGGTTCCGTTTTTAAATCTATTTTGTGGGTCATTAACAATTTTTTTAATTGCTTGCAACCTTTTAATTTTTTCTTTTTTGGTTTTATTACTTTCCCCTAAGCCTTGATCAGCATCTCTAGTTGCTTCTATTTCTTGATTTAATAATCTAATTTCTTCATCAATTGAATCTGAGTCAAGAAGCACTGTCAAATCTTTGGCCTCCATTCCTTCAAACAAAGGATCAGACTGCAGCTTAGTATAAATACCATCTGCTCTTTCTAATGCTCTATTGAAACCATTCTCAGTAAACATTTTTAAATAACGGACATGCTCAAATGCATATTCATTTGTTGCTTCTCTAATGTATTCTCTTTCTTGTGTCTTTCGGTTATACTTATTTTTATTAAATGGGTTTGGGTTCTTATCTTTATTTTTATTATAAAGAGTTTCCATTTTATCTATACCAGTAATCATACTGTTAATACGTTCTCTTAACTTACCTGAATTTTTCTCTTTGGTAGATATACCAGGAAACGCATTATTTAATTCTTCATCACTTAATTCTAAATATCCTTTCAATTGATTTTTAAAATTATATGATCCACCTGTTGCAAACATAGTATAGTACTGTTGAAACTTACTACTATCTTTAGCATCTATAAATCCAAAAAAGTCTTGTTGAAAAGAAGATGACTTCATTTTTTCAGCCATTTCTTTTTGAACCATAAAGTTTAACCTGTTAGGATCAAATAGGTTTGATGGATCCATAGCTTGAGTATCCCATGATTCATTATAAGATTTTACAACCTTATTAACCATTTTTTCTCTATTCTCTTTGTATTCTGTGTAAGCTTCTTTTTGACCTGCAGTAGCTAAACCAATACCTGCTTGTTGCAAACCATAATTATATATAGAAGGTACACCTTGAAAAAATAACTTTTGAGGTCCTTGTACTAATCCACCCATTAAGAAACCAGATAAAAATACTTCAGCTCCTTGACCAGAAAACTGATTTCCCATAGCAGACATTATCATTTGATTCTTAAGAGCTACACCACCTTGTGCTGGGTTGTTTAGCACTTCTGTATAGTATCCTACAGTTGCAGCAGAGATAGCTTCTTGTCCTATTTCTTGAATACCTTCTGCAACATTAGCTGCAAAATAATCAAGCATTGCTATACCTCCACTACCAGCAAGTCCTTTAAACCCACCGGCTTTAACTTTTGCCCATGTGTTTTTTGCTGATGAAGAAACATATTTAAATGGACTTTTAATAACTTCACCTGCACCGTTTATTACTTTCTTACCTGCTGTGTTAACTATGTTTTTATTAAACCCTTTTTGAAAAGTATTACCTACAGTTCTTTGAATACCTCTTTGAAAACCACCTAATGCATTACCAATAACAAACCAGTTACTTGCATATATAAGTGGAGCATTGGCCATCATAGTATAAAATGAAGCTTGTTTAGCTGCATTAATTACTTTACCTTCCATGTCTTCTGTTACACCTCTACCACCATTTTCATTAGACATGTTTGTTAAACCTTGTTTTAAAACTTGGTTATAAACCATACCTCCTTCAAGCTTAGCTTCTGCCGCAGCTAAATTAACAGCTCTTAAATCTCTATAAAAGCCACCAAACTTAGTACCCATTTTAGCAAGGTTAGACATATTCTGCCCTGCATTTTGAGCAGTCTTTATATTCTGAAATGCCTTAACAGTGTTAGGTGTAAACCCACGCCCTAAAGCATTAACTGCCATTTTACCTCCTGTATTAGCAGCAACCCAAAAGTCTCTAGCTGTTTCTAGTTGGTTAGCTTTTTCTAATATTTTTCTTGTTCTCTCAAATAACTTTGTAAAACTAAATAAAGCTTTTCCACCTGTTACTATATTCTTACCGGTTCTTGCTATAAGTGCTGCATCAGAAACAGGATTTGCTCCACCTTGTAATGCTGCTGCTCCTGCAAGTATTACTTCTTCAATTGCTATTGATGCTAGTATACCAAATGTATATGCAGAGTTAGCTCCAAGGTTATTTAAAAATGCTCCGGCACCACCTCTTGTAGAAGTAGTAATAGCCATAATATCTTCAAACTCTGTAGCAGCATCTACATCTGGTTCAAGATAATCAGTACCACTAAACATAGATCCATATACTGAATTTAAACCAGTACCTACTAGTGACATCCAGTTAGATCCTGTTCTAGCAAAATCATCATAGATAGTAGTGTTCTCATTATAATAGTTTTCCATATTTGCATATGGTGTGTAACCTAAATTTTCAAATTCAGGGCTACTATAATATTTTAAAAAGTTACCTTGTCTCATACCTGAAAAGATAGGAGCCATTCTATTTTCTGAAACACCTTTATCTTTAAGAGTTAAAATTTCTTTAACTTGAGTAAATGTATTTTTCTCAGATGGAACGTCTTGAGTTCTAGGGTTATAAGTATCTGTTGCAAAACTAGGAGTGGCAACCCCTAAAGAAGCCATAGCATTAATACCAAATTTGTCTATATCAGCTTTATATAAATTCACACCTGATACATCATCAGCTGCTAATGAACTACTCATTAAGTAGTCATTAAAATTAGTATTAGGAGTTTCAAACATTTCTGCTATAGGCTCAAAGCGGAACTGCCCTTCAGGTAAAATACTTGGGGCAGGTCTTTGTTCTCTTTTAATTTCTTGCTCTAATGGTTTGCTAGATTCGTTTTCCATGTACTTTGATTTTATCTTTTACCGTATGTCTTCTCATCTTTTCTTCT
>JANZQE010000284.1:0-5098 GCA_038040705.1 Clostridium sp.
ATTAGTTAAAAAAACCAAGATTGCAAATGACACTCAAAGCTTAACTATAAGTGGAATAGGTTATGAATTTTCTCCAATTATAGCTATAGCACAAAGTGGCCTTAAAACTAATTTATCTATTGATTTAACAAAGTTTGATAATGCGGAAGGGTCGTATTCAATAATTGACGCAAACTCTATACCGATTTCTTCATTTGAAGGCAAAACTGGAATTAATCAAGTTGAACTGACCTTTGAAAAACCAGGTATATATGGAATCATTAAAGATGACAGAACACTAGCTTTAATAGATGTATCTGAGGACATTAAACCTATAGTACCCGAAGAATTAAGAGATAAATACTTAAAATAAATGAAGGAGTTGTTTAAAATATGAAAAATATTAAAAAAATCGTATTATTATTTAGTTTATCTATTTTTACGTTATCACTTGTAGGCTGTAATAGATCTAAAAGTGGGAATACAGACTCAGATGGTGCTCTTAAAGCTTTTAATGCTATTGTAAAGGCAAACCCTAAGAGCAAAGGCTATCATGGTGAACTTAAACATTGGGGATTCAAACTCTCCACAGGTGACAAGTTTGAATGGACTAAAGATACATCTGCAAACAAAATAGATTTTGCAATGGTTATAGAGGCTGATTCGTTAATTAAAGCTGGCCTTGATGTTACAAAGCTCGATCCTAATAAGTGGGTATATAAACCTGCCGAGATTGAAGAAGGGGTTCAGCTACAAAACAGATTAATTTTCCCATATAACGTAAGTGATGAAAAACAAACCTCAAATGGTTCAGAAGATGCTTTTAGAAGAATTTTAAAGCAAGATGGAGGTTTAATCAATTATCTGAAAGACGAAAAACATTATATGCTAATGCTTGGAGAGGACAATTCAGTTCACTTTACTCAGACTTTAGGATCATCTGACGAGGATATGGAATTTGCATTTAAGGCTGAGCCATTAATAAAAGCAGGCTTAGATGTTACAAAACTTGAGGATTCTGGATTTAAGTTAGAAGTAGCAGAAAAAGATAATAAAAGCGGTGCAGATCAATTAGTTAAGGGCTATAAATTAAAATAATTTATTCTTTATTAGAACATAATATAATGAATTGAAATAATTTATTATATTATGTTTGTATTATATAATTTAAGGTGTATAATATAAATATAGTACACCCCCTATAGGGGGAGGAGTAAGGGGATGTTTAGATGAATAAAGATCAACTGCGAGCAGTTCAAGCACTTAAGACATCAAGAGGACAAATTGATGGAATAATTAAGATGATGGAGGATAATAGGTATTGCATTGATGTATCAAATCAAATAATTGCAGCACAGTCACTACTTAAGAAAGCAAATATGTTAATTTTGAAACAACATCTTAATCATTGTGTGAAGGATGCATTTATAAATAATACAGGTGAAGAGAAAGTTGATGAAATAGTAGAATTACTTGCTAAATTAATTGGCAATAAATAATAGGGAGGAATAAAGCATGGAAGATAAAGTACTTAAAATAGAAGGAATGACATGCTCCGCTTGTGCTAAAGCGGTTGAAAGAGTTTCAAAGAAGTTACCAGGGGTTGAAGAGTCAAGTGTAAATTTTGCTACAGAAAAATTGAATATAAGTTATGATGAATCAAAAATTAAACTATCAGATATACAAGCTGCAGTTGAAAAAGCAGGGTATAAACTAGTAATCCAAACAACTAATAAAACATTAAAGCTGGAAGGAATGACTTGTTCGGCCTGCGCCAAGAACATAGAAAGAGTAACAAGAAAACTAAGTGGCGTAGTAACCGCTGATGTAAACTTTGCCACTGAAAAATTGACTGTATCATTTGAACCATCACTTGTTCGCACATCAGATATAAAAAAGGTAATTGAAAAAGGTGGATATAAGGCAATAGATGATGAAAGTAATGTAGACGCTGATAAAGAAAAAAAAGAAAAAGAGATAAAGGCGTTATGGAATAGATTTTTAATATCTGCAATATTTGGAGTTCCACTGTTACTAGTTGCAATGGTACCAATGTTTATTAAGTTACCAGTTGCTATTGACCCAATGATGCATATGGAGACATTTGCTATTATACAATTAATACTTGTTTTACCAATAATGTATACAGGTAAAAAATACTTTATAGTTGGAATCAAATCATTATTTAGATTAAGTCCCAATATGGATTCGCTTATAGCGATTGGAACCTCTGCGGCGTTTTTATATAGTTTATTTGCCGTATTTGAGATAACGATTATGGGGAATGTGGATTATGAAATGTATTTTGAATCAGCAGGTGTGATACTTACACTTATAACTCTTGGTAAGTATTTGGAAACAGTAACTAAAGGAAAAACTTCTGAAGCAATTAAAAAACTTATGGGTCTTGCTCCAAAAACTGCAACAATAATTAGAGATAATGAAGAAGTGGAGATTCCAATTGATGATGTAGAAGTTGGAGATATAGTAATAGTTAAGCCTGGGGCAAAAATGCCTGTAGACGGTGAAGTTGTTGAGGGAACTACATCTGTAGATGAGTCAATGTTAACTGGTGAGAGTATGCCAGTGGAAAAAAGTATTGGACATAAAATAATTGGTGCAAGTATAAATAAAAACGGTTCTATTAAGTTTAGAGCAACTAAAGTTGGTAAAGATACGGCGCTATCACAAATAATAACCTTAGTTGAAAATGCTCAAGGATCAAAAGCTCCAATAGCCGCGATGGCAGATGTTATATCAAGCTATTTTGTCCCTGTAGTTATGGGTCTTGCTCTACTTTCATCAATAGCTTGGTTTATATCTGGAGAAACAGGAGTGTTCGCATTAACAATATTTATTTCAGTGCTAGTAATAGCATGTCCGTGTGCTCTTGGCCTTGCAACACCTACAGCAATAATGGTGGGAACAGGAAAGGGTGCTGAATACGGAGTGCTTATAAAAAGCGGTGTTGCACTTGAAACTGCACATAAAGTTCAAACTATAGTGTTTGATAAAACAGGAACACTCACTGAAGGAAAACCAAAGGTAACTGATATAGTTACATTAGAAGGTATGGATAAGTCATATTTACTACAAATAGCGGCTTCTTCCGAAAAAGGATCTGAACATCCATTAGGTGAGGCAATAGTTAAGGATGCGGAAGAGAAATCACTAGAATTTAAGAAAGTAGATACCTTTAAAGCTATACCTGGGTATGGAATAGAAGTTAGTATAGAAGGTAATAAAATATTATTAGGTAATAGAAAACTTATGATTGAAAGTAATATATCACTAGATGAATTAGAAGATGAGTCAAACAGACTAGCTGAGGAAGGCAAGACTCCAATGTATATCGCCATAGAAAATAAGTTAAGTGGAATCATTGCAGTTGCTGACACAGTTAAAGAAAACAGTAAAAAAGCCATAGAAAGGCTTCACAGCATGGGAATAGAAGTTGCCATGATAACTGGTGACAATAAAAGGACTGCAGCAGCGATTGCGGCGCAAGTTGGTATTGATAGAATACTAGCCGAAGTTCTGCCTGAGGATAAAGCAAATGAAGTTAAAAAACTTCAAGCAGAAGGTAAAAAAGTTGCCATGGTTGGGGATGGAATAAATGATGCTCCAGCACTAGCTCAGGCTGATATTGGTATAGCAATAGGATCAGGTACAGATGTAGCGATGGAATCCGCAGATATAGTTCTTATGAGAAGCGACTTAATGGATGTACCTACAGCGTTACAGTTAAGTAAAGCAACTATAACAAATATAAAGCAAAATTTATTTTGGGCATTTGGTTACAATATACTCGGAATACCAGTTGCAATGGGAGTACTACACCTATTTGGAGGACCACTTCTAAATCCTATGATTGCAGCACTTGCAATGAGTTTTAGTTCAGTCTCAGTTTTAACAAATGCACTACGATTAAAAGGATTTAAGCCACAAGGATCTGGCCAGAGCGAAACAAATATTTTAAAAAGAATAATTTCAAGGTATTTAGTTTATATTACGTATTTCTTAGGTGTAGGAATGGTGTCCAGCGGAATAGTATTGATGCCATTTAATAAGACCAGATATGGGACAATATTAGTAATAGGTTTGTTGCTATTTAGCACAGGCTCATTTATAAACGAAGTAATAATAGATAAAAAGCATTTATCCCTTAAAGAAAGTATAAAGCTAGTAATAGTTTCACTAACTTTAGCTATAGGAATAGGTATGATTAGCGGTGGTATTGCCCATTTTAAAGAAAGTCCAGTTTACGTATCATATCTAATACCTATTGGAATAATGGTATCGCTTATTAGCTTTAAGATAAAGAATGCTTTTGAGTTAACTAGAAAACAATATGCAAAATTAATTATAATTTTTCTTGTAATAGCAATTGCGCTTTACATTGTGCTATCTATTACTTCTAATTATATGCTGTTGGATGCAGTACCTGGTGGGGATATATTTAAAGAACACATGTAAATCAAAACAGTCATGTCATAAGAGTAATTGATACTCACTTTTGACATGACTTTTTTTATAGAATCAATTATCTTTATATAATCTTCATAACTAATTGTTATAATTTGTACAAATAATAACAATTCTAAGGAGGATTACTATGAAAAAAATACTTTCAGTATCAGCATTGGTTATAACACTATTATCTTTATCTACTCAGGTTTTCGCTGCCAGCCATGTATCTGAAATGGCAACATCAAAGGGTGGGAGACATGTAGCTGAATGTGCTCAAAAGATGGATAAAGGCATATCTGAATGTGCAAAACTTGATGAATGTAAATAAAAAATACAAGGTTAAAAGCTAAGGTCGCACCTTAGCTTTTTTTTGTTCTTGGCCAATTTAAAAATATTGAGAGGCATAATTTTAAAGATGAAATAACTCCAAAAGAAAGAGCGGAAGCAATATCAAAAGGTAAGCCCTATGATAGAATTCAAGGCTTGAGGAAAAAATAAAATTAAAAAGTATTAGCTTCATAATTACTCCACAATTGAGTAGTAGAATAAATGTATAGAGAAAAACAATTAGAGGAGTGATATTAAATGAAAAATAAATTTATGGTTTTAGTAATAGCAGGTATACTAACAGTAGGAGGCGTTTCAGTTG
>JANZQE010000285.1:0-5091 GCA_038040705.1 Clostridium sp.
ATCTACAGATGGAGTATTATATGCACCAGCTGATGGTGAGATTGTTCAAGTATTCCCTACAAAACATGCTGTAATTTTAAGGACTAAAGATGGAATAGAAATACTTCTTCATATTGGAATTGATACAGTTGAGATGAAAGGCGAGGGTTTTGAAACATTTGTTGAAAAGGCACAAAAAGTAAAGGCAGGAGATAAATTAGTATCCTTTGACAATGACTTAATAAAAGCCAAAGCCAAATCTAACTTAAGTGCATTGATTCTTACAGATAACGATATTATGGAGTCTGTAGAATTTAAATTAGGAAATGTAGATACAACTAATGATGTAATAATAATAAAATTAAAATAATAGGAGAGATTATATTATGATAGAAAAAAAAGCAATAGTTAAAAGTGAAACTGGAATACACGCTAGACCTGCATTATCGGTAGTTAAAGAGGCTTCTAAGTTTAAATCAGAAGTTCTTATAGTGAAAGATGGAAATGAATACAATGCAAAAAGTATAGTAGCTATAATGTCTATGGCAGCTGTTAAAGATGATGAAATAACAATAAAGGCTACTGGTGCTGATGAAGAAGCTGCAGTAGTTGCTATGGTAAAACTTATCGAACAAGGTCTTTAAAAAGAAGTTAATAATTATCTTTTTAAAAGAAGATCTACTAGGAGGTTTATGTATGTTAAAGGCAATAAGTGCGTCTTTTGGAATAGCTATAGGTACAGCTTTAGTTATTAAAGAAGAAGCAGTAGAATTAAAAAGCAGTAAGGTTTACGATACGGATTGTGAGCTAAGCAGATTTAATAATGCCCTACAAGAAGCAATAACTCAGCTAGAAAAAATAACCGAAGATATAATAGAAAACCTAGGAAGTGAGAAAGCAGAAATATTCGAAGCTCATTTAATGATGCTTTCTGATCCAGAATTCATAGGCGCTATTCAAAAGAAAATTACTGATGAAAAATTTAATGCTGAATATTCACTACAAACAGTAGCTGATGAAACTGCAGCTATTTTTGAATCCATGGAAAACAAATATATGAATGAGAGAGCTGCGGATATAAAGGATGTAAGTAAAAGAGTGTTAAATATACTTCTGGGAATAAAAGTAGCTTCAATTGCGGAAATTCAAGAAGAGTGCATAATAATTGCAAAGGACCTTACTCCTTCAGATACAGCACAAATTAATAAATCTAAAGTTTTGGGCTTTGCAACTGAAATAGGTGGAAAAACTTCTCATACTGCTATTATTGCACGGTCTTTAGAGTTACCAGCAGTAGTAGGTGCAGGTAGCGGTTTACAGAAAATTAAAGACGGTGATTTAATTATTTTAGATGGTGAACAGGGTATAATTATTGTTAATCCTGATGAAAAAACGCTAAAAGAATACAAATCTAAAAGAGAAGAATTCGCTGAATTAAAAAGCCAACTACTTAAATATGTTTCTATGAAATCTACCACTTTAGATGGCAAAACAGTAGAGCTTGCAGCAAATATAGGATCTGTGGAAGATGTAGAAAATGTTTTAAAAAATGGTGCAGAAGCTATAGGACTATTTAGAACAGAATTTTTATATATGGCCAAAGATGCACTTCCAACTGAAGAAGAACAATTTGATACATATAAGTCGGTTCTAGAAAAAATGGGTGAAAAACCTGTTATAATAAGAACCTTGGATATTGGTGGGGATAAAAAATTAAATTACTTACCAATGGACGAAGAAATGAATCCATTTTTAGGCTATAGAGCTATAAGAATTTGTCTTGATAGAACGGACATATTTATAACTCAATTAAGAGCACTATTAAGGGCTTCTAAGTATGGAACGCTTAAAATTATGTTTCCTATGATATCTGGCCTTCAAGAACTAAAAATGGCTAAAAAAATATTGCAAAAGTGTAAAGATGAGCTTAAATCAGAGGGTGTAGCATTCGATGAGAATGTTGAAGTGGGTATTATGATAGAAATACCCTCAGCGGCAGTAATGTCAGATGTATTAGCTAAAGAGGTAGACTTCTTTAGTATAGGAACAAATGATTTAATTCAGTATACGCTAGCGGTTGACCGAATGAATGAAAAAATAGCATATTTATATGATTTTTATCATCCAGGAGTTTTAAGACTTATTAAAACTGTAATAGATAATGGGCATAAGGCAGGAATAATGGTAGGTATGTGTGGAGAAATGGCAGGAATCACAGAACTTATTCCTGTTCTACTGGGATTTGGATTAGATGAATTCAGTATGAGCGCTTCTTCAATATTAAGAGCTCGTAGAACTGTTACTGAATCTAATTATAAGCAGTGCATAAAATTATCTGAACCAGTATTATCATTTGGAGATTCAGATGAAATAAAAGAATTTTTGAAAGCAAACAATAAAGCATAAGAGAAAGTTTTCTAACAAATATTACAAAAGCAATCTATTCTTAATTTAGGGATAGATTGCTTTTTTGTACTAAAATTATATATAATATATTTATAATATAAAATTTGATTTATATAAAGGATGAGGTTATATGCTTGAAAGTGTAGGGAAACTTATATTCCATATAGATGTTAATTCAGCATTCCTGTCTTGGAGTGCTGTAGATAAACTTTTGAAGGGTGAGGTTATTGATTTAAGAGATATCGCATCCGTAATAGGAGGTGATGAGGACGCAAGGCGTGGGGTAGTATTAGCAAAATCTATGACAGCAAAAAAAGCTGGAATAATAACAGGAGAAAGTTTATTTACTGCAAGGAAGAAATGCGCCAACCTCGTAGTGGTGACGCCTGACTTTAACCTGTATGAAAGTTGCAGTAGAGCTATGAGGGAAATTTTTATAGACTATACACCATATGTGGAGAAATTTTCTATAGATGAGTGTTTTTTAGATATGACAAGTTATAATACATCAAAAGAAGCTGCATTAAGGATAGCATTAGATATTAAGGATAGGATAAAATCAGAACTTGGATTCACTGTGAATATTGGAATGTCAGATGTTAAGCTTTTAGCTAAGATGGCCTCGGATTTTGAAAAGCCTAATAAAGTACATACACTTTTTAAAGATGAAATTGAGAAGAAATTATGGTATCTTCCAGTTGGAGATCTTTTTATGGTTGGAAAGAAAACTGTTCCTAGGCTTAATAATTTAAATATATTTACGATAGGAGATTTAGCAAGGTACGATGTGGAAATATTAAAATATCACTTTAAAAGTAGCGGACGTGTCATGTGGCAATATTCCAATGGCATAGATAGCTCAGAAGTGAAGTGGAATAAATATGAGCTGAAGGGAATAAGCAATTCTACTACACTAAGTGAGGATGTTAAAAATAAAAATGAGGCCTATATTGTATTACTATCATTGGTAGATCATACATCTACAAGGCTAAGGGATATAAAAAAATCCTGTTACTGCATTTCTGTAACTATAAAAAATGGTGATTTTATAAATTATTCAGGTAGTAAGACTTTAAGAAATGCCACTGATTCCACAGAAGAAATATTAAAAACAGTAAAAAATATTTTTGACGAATTATGGAAGGGTGAACCGATAAGATTACTAGGAGTTTCACTAAATAATTTATGTTTGGATAATTTTAAACAAATATCAATTTTTGATATGGATAGTGGAAGGTGTGAGAAACAAAGATCTTTAGACAAAACTATGGATAGTTTAAGAGGAAAGTATGGCAAAAGTATAATTACAAAATCAGTATTTCTAAAAAAATAACTAGCATATTCGCTAGTTGTTTTTTTAAAATGCTTTATTTTTATAGTTTCTCATACATGCAAAAATCATCTTTTAATGAAGTTATTACATATGATTTATGATTGTCGCCGACGCTTTTTACATATTCTTCAACTATTAAACTATAATCAATTTCCTTGTTTCTGAAAAATAAACTTTTATCAGTGATTATCTTTTCATTTAATGTTTCATCTGAACCATCGTAAATATCGTTTTTGTTTCTGGCACAATAGGTTGTAAGTGTATTACCCTCTGCTTCTATTGACCAATAATAAGTATCCCTTGTATTTATAATAAGAACATTCGAAATAATATTCTCAGGCACACCCAATTTACGTAAAAAAGTTTTTTGTTCCATAAGTTTTCCCTCCTTAAATTATTCTTATAGTGTATGATAATATATTAACAGAATAGTAGCGCAAAAATCAACCTTTATATGGTTAAATTACAAAAAAATATAAGAATAACCTAATTTATTGTTAAATATAGTTCTAAATTATAAACAAGCAATGTAAAATAGGTAAGAAGTATTATTTTTATGGAGGTCCTAAGGGTCATGGACAATAGAGCGCTAATACCATTATACTTTAATGAAAATATGATAAATAATTTATATACTATTGTAATAGAAGAATTTAAGGAAGTTAAAAGTGAAAGCACTAGAAAGCAATTGACGGTTACTACAAGTACACCCTTATATGAACTTACTTGTGGTAAAATAAGGCAAGGAGATTTAAATGTTCAAGTTCTGAATGAATTTTCGTCGCAGAGAATTGAGGAAAGAGTATCAATTGTGATAACAATACTATCAAGATTGAAAAATATACTTAATGATCAAAGTATGTTAAAGATTATAAATAATGAGAATGATGTAAAGAATATAAAAGAATTTGATTTTGTTCAGTTTACTATTAAATTGTATAAAAACCCAGTGATTGAGTATATAGAAGATATAATTAAGGTTATGGAAATGCAATTAGCTTTTTCACCTGGAAATGGAGAGAATGGTGATGGAAATGAAGAAGATATAGTTAAGAGACAAGTTATGAAAATTCTTAAAGATGATATGGAAAATTGTAAAAAAGAAAAATGTATAAAATACATTAGTAGTAGTATAGGTACTAGAGGCACAAAGGTTATAGTGCCCTTAGATATAATATTTATGGCGGACAATTTAGATTATATTGAAGGTGCTAATATTACGGTGCTTGGTAAAGTGGTAAGAATTTCAAATGAAAATGAAAACAATAGTAATAGTTTGCTCAGTGGCACATACTTTGATTATTTAAATGATGAGTATTTTCAAGAATTAAAGAAAAGATTTAAAAAAACACAAATTTAATTAGAGATTTTAA
>JANZQE010000286.1:0-4229 GCA_038040705.1 Clostridium sp.
GAAGATTTAAGCCTTAATGAAGATGTTAAAATTACAGTGTTACAACAAGAAAATTTGGAGGAAATTGTTGCTAGAGAATATAGAGATAAAATAAAGCAACTCTTAGATACTTTCAGAAACAATATTGAGGGGGAAATGAAAGAAAAATCCTGCCTATCAGTGAAAGAGTTTGAAAATAAATATTTAGAGTATGCTTCTGACTCTAAATATCGAAAAGCTATCACTGAGGCGGAGCAAGAATACACAAAGAAAGCTGAAGAATTTTCAAGTAAAGTGAATGAATATGAAATTGTACAAAGCTATGAAGAGGCTAAACTTTTAATACAAAAGCTTTGGAATCAAGTTACTCAATTGGAAAAAGAAAAAGATGAAGCACTTAATATTGCTAGGGGCATGGGATATGTTGCGCCAACACTGGAATATTTAATGGAGGAAACGAGTAAACTTGAACCATCAATTAAAGCCCTAGAAGAAGTCGGTGTAGATAGCTATGAAGTGGAAGAACTGCAGCAAAAGGAAAAAGACCTTGCCTTGGAAAATCTAGATGAACAACTATCTGAGTTACAGAAAAAAATTAAAACACCAGATAAAAACTTAAGTCAGGTTCAAGAAGAAATTAATGAAAAAGAGAAAGAGGTAAATGAAAAGGAAAACTACGTAAGTTGCCTAAAAATTGCATCGCAGGTAATGCAAGAAGCAACAGACGAGATGCGCCAGAGTTTTGGACCAGAACTTAACCGGAAGACAGCTGGAATATTCAAAAGCCTTACTAATGGCAAATATGGGAACTTACTTGTTACAAAGGATTATGATATATCAATTAAAGCAGGTATCCATTATAGAGAATGGAGATATTTAAGTGGCGGAACAGTTGATCAGGTTTATCTAGCATTAAGAGTAGCCATTACAGAACTAATTTCCGATAAAAACGCTCAGTTACCTTTATTTTTAGATGATGTGTTGATACAGTATGACGACGATCGAATGGATGCAGCTTTAAAATTTATATCTGATTACGCTAAGGAAAAAGGAACGGAATTCCAACTGATATTATTCACATGTCATAGGCATATCATAGATAATTCAAAGCCTTATAATACTAAAGTAGTTAACATCTAATATAAAGTGAACTTTGCAGATGTCCTGGTACAAATAAGAAAGGTTCTTGAAGAGAGTGAATATTCTGAAGACAACAAGGGAGATTACACAGGTGCACTTGCCACAAGAATACCGTATGGAGTCACATCAGCCTAATTCAGCTCAAAAAGAAATAGTTTAATGACATTTTAGTGACCCAGGAGATGATTTAATATAGATCGTGTTAGGTACGGTTCGCATTCACCAACGAAACCCTCGACAAAAATGTCGAGGGTTTTTCTTGTTTCTGTAAGCACTAGCAAATATGGCGTAATAGCTGTAGTAAATCGATTATTAACTATCGGATTAATTAATTCATTAACTTCGACTATAACATTCTGTTAAGGATATATAGCCTCAAATGTATGGGAATTTAAAAAAAATATATTTACTATCAATATTGTATTATCAGTATGTAATTGACAAAGTTGTTAATAATACATTTAAACTCTCTATTTTTAAACTATAAGTATAAAAAAATGTGTTTTACTAAAAAATATTATAGGTTAAGATTACATTACAAGATGTAGGTACAGAAAGCGGAAGGGGGTTAAGAATGAACTTAAGTAAAAGGCAATCACAAATATTGAGCTTTTTAAGTGAAAACCAGCAAACTACTATTAAGCTTCTTAGTGAACAGCTAGAAGTTACAGCGCAGACCATAAAGAGTGAATTGCAAGCATTAGAAGGCGTACTAGCATCCTATAATATCACTATAAATATTCAATCTAGAAACGGAATTAAAGTGATAAACCCTGAAAATTTGCCAAGTTTTCTAAAATCTTCAGAAGTATTATATGAGTTTTCATTACAAAATCAATTATTACTTATGTTAGTTCTATATGATGATTTTTTAATTATGCAAGATATTGCAGATAAGCTATACGTTAGCAAATCCCTTGTGGAAAAACAAATACCATTATTGTTGAAAAAATATAAAGATAAAATTCAATCTTTACGGCATTATGGGTATAGGTTTAATGGCTCTGAAGTTGATAGAAGATCAATTTTTGTTAAGCTTATAAGTCCGTATTTACAAGGGTTAAATTTTAAAGATGGGATTCTTAATTTTAATGATTTACATTTTTCTCTATTAAATTATTTTAATGAGGAAACAATGGATAAAGCAATGAAAGCCGTAGATATTATTAAGGAAAATAGTATTTTTAGTCTTACGGATGAATCCATGAAGCAGTTTTATATATATTTAATATTCGTATTAAGAAGCACTAAAATAAATAGACGGCAGGAGCTAAGTGATGACTTTCCATTAGCAATTAAAGAATATAGCGGATTTAATCAATACATGGAGTTAGTTACCCAAATAGATACAGAGGCAAAGTTAAATATTAAAGAAAAAGAAAGATATTATTTGTGTTATTTGTTTTTTATATTAAGGAAGCAAAGTGTACTAAATAGGGATGAAATTACTAAATTTATGGGTAGTTTTGTTATGCAGGTTTTAGAAAAAATTAAAGTTAATCTTTGTTTAGACCTTAGTGAGGATGGAAGGCTGTATGAAGGTTTGGCCTTGCATATTTATACAATAGTGTTACGAAAGGATAATATTGATCAGCTAGATGGGGATAATAGTTGGGGCGATGTTAAGCTCCAATATCCCTTAGGATTCGAAGCAGCAACTATTGCAGCTGAAATGATAAATAGTCGATATAAATATTATTCTACTGAGATAGAGTTAATATATTTAACATTACATTTTGAGGCAGCAATAGAAAGAATGAGTATGCCAGATAAAAAAATAAAGGCTATAGTTGTATGTCAGTATGGAGTAGCATCTGCAAATTTAATTAGCGCAAAAATAGAAAAAGCTTATCCCGAAATTTTAGTAGAACATTTATATTCTGTTCAAGAATACTTTGCATTAAAAACTACAGAATATGATTTCATTATCACAACGGAAAAACTGCAACCGAGAGATACACCTATTATAAACGTATCCCCGGCGCTAAAAAATTATGAGATGAAGAATGTGTCTGACTTTATTGAAAATAAAAAGGCTAAGACGATGCTAAGCGAAATTATTGAAGATATAACAGTAATAAATTTAGAAAGTGCAAAAAGCAAAGAAGATATTATAAGAAAAATAATAGAACCAATGGAAAAGAAGGAACTTGTAACTAAGGATTATTTGCAGAGTGTTTTAGATAGAGAAAAAATATCATCTACAAACTTTAGTTCAATTGCTATTCCTCATGGAAATCCTAAGTATGTAAAAGGGGTAAAATTAAATGTTGTTAAACTGGAAAAACCAGTAAAATGGGAGGGATCCTATGTACAGTATATATTTCTATTTGCCTTTACAGAAAAATTGTTAAAGGATAAACCACAGATTTTCAGTTATTTTTATAGAGGGTTAGCTCAAAGAGAATTTGAGTTGAATTTGAAAAAGATAATAAGCAAATCTGATGAAGAATTTAAATTAGAATTAATAAAATTGTTATAAGGAAAATTAGAGGAGGAAATAAAATGGTGAAAGATTTATTAAAAGAGGAATTAATATTTAATAAGGTTGTAGTTCCAAGTAAAACAAAAAATGAAGCAATTAATATAATAAGTAAGCTTTGTTCGGAACAAAGAGAAATAGATGAAAAGAAGCTTAGGGATAAATTTTTAGAGAGAGAAGACCTATCAACAACAGGGTTTGGTGATCATGTAGCAATACCACATGCAAAAATTGATGGTTTAAAGGAACCTTTCATATCCATTATAAGGTTTGAGGATGGAATTCCTTGGGAATCTTTAGATGATGAAGATGTTAAGGTAGCTATTGCGTTGGTAATGCCTAATAATGATGAGGAGAATTTGCATTTAAAGATAATTGCAAAATTTGCTCGTAAGTTAATGAAGGACGGCTTTATAGAGAATTTATTAAAGGATAATAGTTCTGATGAGTTGTATAAATATATAATTGGTGAAATGGGTGATGAATAACATATATTATTTTACTTATACAATAAAATAATGGGTTTTACTAGATAAGAACATCATGTATTATAACATTAAGGAAATGATTTAGTTGTTTATATGTTCTTATCTAGAAAATCATATACAATCTTATTGTTGAATGTTTG
>JANZQE010000287.1:0-2611 GCA_038040705.1 Clostridium sp.
TTTTAGGGCCAGCCACAGTAATACTTGCAGTTCCGCTTTATAAACAAATTTCATTATTGAAAAAGCATGCAGTACCCATACTAATAGGTATTTTTATAGGATCTACAGTTGGAATTATTAGTATTATATTATTATCCCATGCTTTTGGATTAGATGAAATACTTATAAAATCTTTAGCACCAAAGTCTGTTACTACACCTATTGGTATGGAAATATCAAAACAAATGCAAGGGATAGTTCCTGTAACAGTAGCCGCCATAGTTATATCGGGAATTATTGGAGCAATTGTAGGTCATCCTATTTGCAAATTACTAAGAATTAAAAGCAAAATAGCTATAGGTATTTCACTTGGAACAGCTTCTCATGCGGTAGGGACGTCTAAAGCCTTAGAGATAGGGGAAACGGAAGGAGCGATGAGCAGTCTCGCTATAGGTATCGCCGGACTTATGACAGTTTTCTTAGCTCCTGTTATCTATACTACTCTCACCAAAATTATAGGTTGAACAAATTTGAAATTATTATTGAGTGAATAGAATATTTGAAATAACATTATAATAATTTGGTTTATATAAATGTTAATGTGAATATAAGTATGCCTACAAGTGAAAAAATGAATGTAGGGTAGATTATTAAGCATAGAATATGCTAAAATTATATCAAAAAGTGAAACGAGGGATAAACATTGGATAATTTTAAGACGAATGCCATGAGAATTCTTGATAAGGCTGGAATTTCATATAATGCATATACTTATGACCATAGCGATGGCTTAATAGATGGTATTTCCGTTGCGCTAAAAACGGGGCAGTCTACGAGCCAGGTATATAAGACACTTGTGACTAAGGCAGGAAGCAGAGAATACTTTGTTTTTGTCATTCCAGTTGCGGATGAACTCGACTTAAAGGCGGCAGCAAGAGCAGTGGGCAAAAAATCTATTGAGATGATTGTGGTTTCAGATATTAATAAGGTAACAGGTTATGTACGTGGAGGTTGCTCGCCAATAGGAATGAAAAAAGACTATAAAACAGTGTTGGATGAAGCATGTATATCACTAAATACCTTCATTATAAGTGCTGGTAAAATAGGGTATCAAATCGAATTGGCGCCAAAGGATTTAATCAACCTCATTAATTGTAGTACAGAGTTCATTACCATGCAAAAAAAAATATAGGGAAACAGGAGAGGATTTAATGAATAAGGAAGTTATAAGATTTGGAGTTATAGGAACAAGTAATATTACAGAATGGTTTTTAAATGGAGCAGCGCAAGTTAAAGATTTTGTTTTAACAGCGGTATATTCAAGAAGTGAAGAAAAAGGTAAGGAGTTTGCAGAAAAACATAATGCAGAATATGTTTTTACTGATTTAAATGAAATGGCAAAAAGTGATTTAATTGACGCCGTCTATATTGCATCGCCAAATGCTATTCATTCAGAGCAAACTATATTATTTCTAAACCATAAAAAACATGTATTGTGCGAAAAAGCTTTTGCCTCAAATACAAAAGAAGTAATTAACATGATAGAAACTGCAAAAAACAATCAGGTTATTCTAATGGAGGCAATGAAGACAACCCAACTGCCTAATTTTAAAATTATTAAAGAAAATCTACATAGAATTGGCAAAGTTAGAAAATATTTTGCAAGCTATTGTCAGTATTCTTCAAGGTATGATAAATATAGGGAAGGAATAGTGTTAAATGCATTTAATCAAAAACTATCTAACGGCGGACTTATGGACATAGGTGTTTATTGTATTCATCCTATGATAAATTTATTTGGGAATCCAAATGAAATAAAAGCAAATGCTTTAATTCTGGAATCTGGTGTGGATGGAGAGGGTAGCATAACATTTAAGTATGATGAAATGGATGCTGTAGTTATGTACTCAAAAATAACGAATTCAAAATTACCTTCAGAAATTCAAGGAGAAGAGGGAAATATAATTATTGAGAGTATTAATAAATTTGAAAAGGTAAAAATAGTTTTTAGAGATGGAAAAGAAGAAGATTTAACACAATTTCATAATGAGCATGATATGTGCTATGAAATAGAAACATTTATTAAAATCATTAAAAGTGGTGATATGGATGACAGATCCAATTTATTACAAACTTCTAAATGGGTAATGGAGACAATGGATGAAGCAAGAAAACAGATAGGACTTACTTTCCCAGCAGACTTAAATTATAATTAATACTACAATAATAGAAGAATCTATTATATAATAAAATTATATTTTTTAAGGTTAGCAGTGTACAAAAAAATATCGTTAGGATGTGTAAAAAAATGGCAGAGATTAAATATGAAATAAAGGAAACTCTAGGGGCTCTATCTGAATCTTCGAAGACCTGGAAGAAAGAATTAAATTTAATAAGCTGGAATGATAAAGAAGCTAAATATGATATTAGAGACTGGTCACCTGAGCATGAGAAGATGGGTAAAGGGGTGACTCTTACAGCGGATGAGTTAAGGTTACTTAGGGATATACTTAATAAGCTGGAATTGTAATAAATAATGCCTTCTAGGATAGCAGTTTAAATGCTGTACTAGGAGGCATATTGAAATTTTAACGAACTTTTATATTATTGACTCAGTATGAAATAGATTAAT
>JANZQE010000288.1:0-7073 GCA_038040705.1 Clostridium sp.
GTATAGGTACTAGAGGCACAAAGGTTATAGTGCCCTTAGATATAAAATTTATGGCGGACAATTTAGATTATATCGAAGGTGCTAATATTACGGTGCTTGGTAAAGTGGTAAGAATTTCAAAGGAAAATGAAAACAATAGCAATAGTTTGCTCAGTGGAACATACTTTGATTATTTAAATGATGAGTATTTTCAAGAATTTAAGAATAGATTTTTAAAAAATACAAATTTAATTAGAGATTATAATACAAATGAAATAGAAATTAATGAACCTATCATTGAAATTATACCTATAGCAATGTATATTTAGAATTTAAGTAAAGGGTGATTATAATGAATAAAAATAACAAAATATTTGAAGCACCTATGATAGTACCTAGGGATGTAAAAATAATTTTAGATACTTTAAAAATGAGTGGATATGAGTCATACATAGTGGGAGGAAGTATACGTGATTTTATAATGGGGATATCTTTGCCCAAGGACTATGATATAGCTACCAGCGCCCTGCCAGAGGAAATCATTAGACTATTCCCAAAGACTATACCTACAGGTATAAAACACGGTACGATAACTGTTATGATGAATGGTGAGGGGTACGAGGTTACAACATATAGAATAGATGGCAAGTATATGGATAATAGAAGACCGGAAGCCGTTACCTTTGTCTCAAATTTAAAAGAGGACTTAGCAAGACGAGATTTCACCATAAATGCATTAGCCTTAAACGCGGAAGACGGTGTTATAGATTATTTTGGTGGTTTAGAAGATTTAGAAGATAAAATAATTAGAGCCGTAGGAGAACCTAATAAAAGATTTAAAGAAGATGCCCTAAGAATGCTTAGAGCAATTCGTTTTGCAGCCAGGCTAGAGTTTCATATAGAAGAAAAAACACTAGAGGCTATAAAAGTAAACTGTCACCTTATATTAAATATAAGCAGTGAAAGAATTAGAGATGAACTATGTAAAATGCTTTTATCTAACAATTCCACAATAGCTTTAAGATTACTTGAAGAAACTAAGCTATTAGGGTTTATACTACCAGAACTTCAAAAGGCTGTAGGGTTTAATCAGCTAAATCCTCATCATGACAAAGATATATTTAAGCATACTTTAGCAGTTGTGGAAAACTGTCCATTAGAGCTTAATTTGAGAGTGGCAGCATTGTTACACGACATAGCTAAACCAGATTGTTTTACTATTGATAAGAATGGTGTAGGTCATTTTTATGGTCATGATAAAAAAGGTATTTTAATAAGCCAGCAAATACTTAGAAGATTTAAATTTGATAATGAAAGTATAAATAAAATTAGCATTTTAGTAAAGGAACATATGAATGTACTTGAAAAACCAACAGATGCTTCTGTAAAACGCCTTATTAATAGAGTTTCTGTTGATTTAGTGTTTGACCTCTTCGCATTGCAAAGAGCAGATGCACTAGGTTCCAGTTTTCCTAAAATTCGTTTAGAGCAGATTGATAGAATGGAAGAAAAAACGAGGGCTATTTTAGAATCTAAAGTACCACTATCTATAGGGTAACTTGCAGTAAGTGGTAGAGATTTAATGGTGGAGTTCTCTCTTAGGCCAGGAGAAGAAATAGGAAATATGCTTAAATTTCTTCTAGATAAAACATTAGAAAATCCAGAATTAAATAGTAAGGAACAACTTTTAGCTATAATTCATGATAAATTTACTAATAAAAAAAATTAAGTATAAAACCTCTACTTAGGTGCAACATAATACGAGACTTGAAATATGAAAGGAGGTATTTATATGAAACCTGTTGAAACAATTACTGTAGTAAATGAATTTGGCAAGAATGTAGTATTAGACTTGATTGACGCTGTTAAAGTGGACGGAAATGAATATGTGATAGTAGGTCCAAAGGGTTCTGATGAAGCATATGCGTATAAGTCAGTTGTAAAGAATGGCGAAACAGAATACTTTTCTGTAGGAGTGGGACCGGAATTTAAAAAAGTATTAGACGAATATAACCAACACTCAGCATAATGTATATATTTATAAACAACAGATAGTTAGGAGGTTTTTTATATGAAGGATCGTGAGCAAGCTAGTAAGGAAAATCTACGTAATTATATTAAGAAAGACACAAGATCGCAAAATCCACATTCTAAAAATCAATTAATTCAAACTATTGAAGAAAGTGCATATAATGAAAGTGTTTTTGAAACTAAAAAAAGTGAGTATGGTGGAACTAAGTCAGAATAGCTAATGATGACAGAAAGAACAAAATAGCAGGGGTAAATTATCATAATTATGATAATAAACACCTGCTATTTTTGTTATACTATAACGATAAGAGGTTATATAAATAATAACAACAAAAGGAAAGGAATTAATATATGATAAAAATATTTGAAGAATTTGAGAAGCATCTAATGGAAGATGATAAGCCATCTATATATTTTGATGATATAATGAACAATAAGAGCATCGCTACTAAATATCCAGTTACATTATTAAATGCGCTAGTAGAAACACCTCAATCGCCAGAGCATCACCCGGAAGGAAGTGCATGGGTACATACAATGCTTGTGGTAGATGGTGCAGCAAAAATGAAAGGGTTAAGTGAAAATCCTAGAGTCTTTATGTGGGGCGCGTTACTACATGATTTAGGAAAAGCTCCTACAACAAAAGTACGAAAAGGCAAAATAACATCTTATGACCATGATAAGGTGGGCGCAGAGCTTTGCAGGGATTTTCTCCAAGTGGTTACAGAGGACCAAGAATTTATTAAGGGAGTTATGGCTCTAGTTAGGTGGCATATGCAAACCCTATTTGTAGTGAAAAAATTACCTTTTGGAGATGTGAAGGGAATGGCTTCGGAAACATCCATTAAAGAAGTGGCGTTGCTATCACAGTGTGATAGACTAGGCAGAGGTAAAATGAGTCAGAGTAAAATTAAAGAGGAGAAGGAGAATATTAAATCTTTTGTTCGTAAATGTAATGAAATTTTATCAACTTCGAAGTAGGATTACTAAATAAAAGTATTTATTATTACAAATGCACTCACGTCGCCAAGTAATTCTAAAATTTATTTTATCTATAGCTACTAAAAAACGCAAACTCGCTGTCGCTCAAACATGCGTTTTTCTATACGTAGCTATATATAAAATAAATTGTGAATTGCTAAGGCTTGTTCGAATGCATTTTACATAATATATACTTTCATTAATAAATCTATAATTCCAAAGGCTGCTTAAAAGCGTGTATAAAGAATTTATTATGTCAGAACATATGGTATACTGATAAGATATATAATAAAAGATGTTTGGTAGTACAAATGAACCCCATGGCTTTCAGCATGGGAGACTTAGAAGGTTTGGAGATGAATTATAATATGAGATATGAAGGAACGGTATATAGACCACCTAGTGAGGCATATAGTCTTATAGTACAAGTTACTATTGGATGTTCACATAATGACTGTAGTTTTTGTGGGATGTTTAAGGATAAGAAGTTTAGGGTACGTAATTTAGAAGAGATTATGGAAGATTTGGAAGAGGCTAAGTTAACAAGCGGGATAGTTAAAAAGGTATTTCTAGCGGATGGAGATGCTCTGGTACTTGAAACAGACAAATTAAAAGCCATACTGACTAAAATAAAAGAATTATTTCCTCAGTGCGAGCGAGTAGGGATTTATGCTACTCCAAAGGATATTTTAAGAAAATCTTTAGATGAACTTATCGAGCTAAAAGATTCTGGTATTGGAATTGTGTATCTAGGGGTGGAATCTGGAAGTAATGATATATTAAAAAGTATAAATAAAGGCGTAACTGCAAAAGAGATGATTATGGCAGGGAGAAAGATTAAAGAAAGTGGAATAAAGTTATCTGTTACTCTAATTTCAGGAATTGGAGGTACACTAAAAAGTAGTGAGCATGCGATAGAATCTGCGAAGCTAATTAGTGCTATAAATCCCGATTATGTAGGGCTTTTGACACTAATGCTGGAGAGCGGAACACCCATATATGATGATGTTCAAACGGGGAAATTCAATTTATTAAATCCAGAACAAATAATGTATGAAACAAGAGAATTTCTGCAAAACGTAGAAGTTATAAGCTGCGTTTTCAGAAGCAATCATGCTTCAAACTATATGGCTTTAGCAGGGACATTACCAGGAGATAAAAGTAAGTTATTAGAGGATATTGACCGCGCTCTGAAAGGCAAATCTAGTTATAAAAAAGAAGAATATAGAAGACTTTAAAGGGATTAGACTATCTTCCACAGAATTTACAAAAGGTGGTGCGTCATATGAAGGGGAAAATTCTTAGAATACTAAAAGGCAGCGGAAATAATTTTGTATCTGGTGAAAAAATCAGTGAAGAATTGGGTGTTAGTCGTGCGGCTGTATGGAAATACATAAATGTAATTAAAGAGGATGGCTACGAAATTGAAGCCATTTCAAGAAAGGGTTATAGAATAATTTCGTCGCCGGATAAACTTACATCTGAGGAAATTGAAAGCTTTCTAAGAACAAAGTACATAGGGAAAAATATTGTTTATTACGAGTCTATTGGTTCAACAAACTCTAAGGCTAAAGAATTGGCAGAGAGAGGACTAGAACATGGCACAGTTATTATAAGTGAAGAACAGACCACTGGTCGTGGAAGGCTAGGAAGGGATTGGATATCACCTAAATATAAGGGTATATGGATGTCAACAATACTTAGACCAAACATAACCACACAAAATATATCGCAAATAACTTTAATTGGAGCAGCCGCTGTTCAAAAGGCTATTAGCAAAATGGGAATTAAAGCTGGTATTAAGTGGCCGAATGATATAATCCTTGGCAGTAAAAAAGTATGTGGTATATTAACAGAAATGAGTGGAGAAATAGATCATATTAATTATCTGATTATGGGAATTGGTATAAATGTAAACTTAGAAGAGGAAGATATACCGAAGGAGCTAAACAATGTAGCTACTTCACTTTTAATAGAGAGTGGTAAATATATTGACAGGAAGGTTCTACTTGCAAATGTATTAAACATTTTTGAAGAATTATATAGTGATTTTGTTCTAAATGGAGATATAAAAGAAACTCTAGATATTTGCAGAGAAAATTCTATGCTTATTGGAAGTGAAATTCAAGTAATAAATAGGGGTAAAGTAACAATTGCGAAGGCAATAGATATAAGTGATAGTGGAGAATTAGTTATTGAAAATCACAGTGGAAACTTAGAATATATTGTCTCGGGAGAAGTCTCTATTAGGGGAATTCATGGTTATGGTAAGTAAATTTATGCTGTGTATAAATAAGAATACATTAAGGAAACAATATGGATAGTATCTATAATATTATATAGACATATTGGCTATATTAAAGGTATAATGTGGTTAATAAGTTTGAAAGGAGAATGAACATGGAAGATAATAAAATTATAACTATGTTAGATGAAGATGGAGAAAAGGTTGAATTTGAATTAGTGGAAATCATTGAATTAAATGAAAATAAATATGCACTCTTAGCTCCTGTAGGAGATGAAGAGGATGCTTATGTCTATAAAATTGAAGAGGTAGACGGTAAGAAGGAATATATTGCAGTAGAAGATGAAGAAGAATTTGAAAAAGTATTAGAAGAATATGAATCAACTTTTGACGAATAGATAAAAACCAATAAACCGTCCAGGTTTATTGGTTTTTATTATAAATATGCGTTAAGGTAAATTTAATTACAACGAGGAGTTGGAATCTTGAAGCTATTAGATATTAATATGGAATCACTTATAGAAACAATTTCATCAATGGATGATGATTTAGGGAAGAGCTTCTTAGATACAGATACTGGTGAGGCTATATATATCCCGTCGGAAGTGTGCTTAGCCATGGAAAATGAAACATTAAAAGAAGATACTTTCGACAATTGGTTAAAAGAATTTGTTAGGGTGGCTATACTTATTAGCGAGGATGAGGATAATAGATATATAAGCACTCCTATTATTAATGATGATTTTTATATAGGTAAAATGAAAAAATATGCTAATAGTTTAATCAGTGATTCGGATTTAAAAGCAGAATTACAAAATGCATTGAATAGTGAAGAACCTATAAAACGATTTAAGCACCTTTTAATGGATAAGCAAGGTGAAATAGATAAATGGTATAAATATGAAGATAACTCTGTATACGAATTTGTCATAGCGTGGCTAAAGTCAAATGCCATTGAATTAAAGTATCTAAATTAAGCAGTTGGGGTATGGGCGTGCACATAATAGCTTTTATTCAATTATAATAGAATATGATAAATTTGTGGAGGAATGTAGATGTTACCTTATGAAGTAGCTATTAGGCTTGTGCTGGCAGTTGTAGTTGGTGGCTTAATTGGATATGAGAGAGAATCTAAAAATAGACCTGCTGGTTTTAGAACACATATACTGGTATGTTTAGGTGCCGCAATCACCTCGATGATACAATTATATTCAATTCAAGACACAGTAAATATTATACTGCTGCATCCAGAACTCCAAAATGCAATCAAAGCAGATATTGGAAGACTCGGGGCGCAAGTTATAACTGGAGTAGGGTTCCTAGGAGCAGGTACTATTATGCATGAGAAGGGGTCGGTAAAGGGACTTACTACTGCAGCAAGTATATGGACAGTGGCATGTATTGGACTTGCAGTTGGGCTCGGTTATTATACTTTAACTATACTATCAACTATATGTGTTTTTATAGTATTAGTATTTCTTAAGACTGTTGAAGCTAAGATCTTTAAAAATACTAAAATTATTAAAATAGAGATTCAATATGGTAACAAGAAAAACATGGTAGAGAATTTAGAACAGTTCTTTGATGGTATGGGGATAAAAGTTAAGAATATCGAATTTTTAATTGAAGATGAAGATGAGTATGAAAATCTACATTATAGCACAACAATGTATACAATTTTAGCACCAAAACATATTAGTGGCAGTGGGGTTGTGCAGAAATTATGTGCTTTTGAAGAAATATACAAAGCCACTATATTGGATTAAAAATACGTATTATGAAACCAAATTATTTATACAGTAAAAAAAAAGCCCTAATAATTAGGGCTTTTTTTTGA
>JANZQE010000289.1:0-3865 GCA_038040705.1 Clostridium sp.
ATCATTATTAGGAGGGTTTTTTCTACTTATTAACGATTTAAAACCTTGATTCAACAAGCGTGATTTTAGAAGTCTTAGAGGCGAGGGTGGTAAGCCTACAAGAACTTGCATAACATATAGAAATGGCATTAACACATTTGCACATAAAGGTTTAATTGTATTCGTGGTAACTATATATTTTAATAAGGGAAGTGAGTGAATGTGGCAAAATATTCTGGAATATTTTCAAAATAATATGGATATTTATTTGCAAGCAGTAATTGAACATTTAGAAATAAGTCTATTATCATTGATTATAGCGATTGTTATTGGAGTTCCTTTTGGGATATTATCAACGAAAAATAAAGTTTGGTACAAATGGGTGACAACAGTGTTTAATACTTTAAGAATTGTTCCAAGTTTGGCCATACTCATTTTGCTAATTCCAATTATGGGAACAGGAGTTAAACCAGCAGTAATAGCTTTAGTTTTTCTTGGAATACCACCGATACTTATAAATTCAGCACTAGCTTTTAATACAATTCCTGAATTTATAATAGAGACTTCAGTAGCAATGGGAATGTCGAAAGCTCAAAGCTTTTGGAATGTAAAAGTGCCTTTGGCCGTCCCGCTTATGCTTACAGGAATTAAAACAGCGATGGTTGAAATAATTGCTAGTGCAACATTAGCAGCCTACATCGGTGGCGGAGGTGTAGGAAATATTATTTTTACTGGGCTTGGGCTTAATAGGGCAGATTTATTGTTTATTGGGGGCAGTACAGTAGCAATTATTTCTATACTTGCAAATGCACTTATGTCTGGTCTAGATAAATACCTAATTAAGTACAAATATGCTGATTGAATATAAATAGATGTTAACAAAAATAATAAAATAGAAACATGGGGGGCATAAAAGTTATGAAAAAGAATATTAAGAAAATAATAGCAACACTTTTAATTACAGTGATAGCGGTGGGGGTAACTGCTTGTGATAAAAAAGCTGATACAAATGCTGATAAGGGAACAATTCGTGTAGGATCAAAGAATTTTACAGAAAATTTAGTAGTAGGTGAGATTTATTCATTAGCACTTGAGAATGCTGGATACAAGGTAGAGAGAGTACCTAACATCGCTAGTTCTGTTATACATACATCACTGGTTAATGATGAAATTGATTTGTATCCCGAGTATACAGGTACTGGATTATTATCAATTTTGAAATTGAAGTTAAATACAGATCCACAAGAGGTTTATAATACAGTTAAATCAGAGTATGAAAAACAATTTAATTTAGTGTGGCTTGATTATTCATCTGCAAATGATGGGCAAGGATTAGTAATTCGTACAGAAATAGCAAATAAACTTAAAATAAAGACTATTTCTGATTTGCAAGCAAATGCAAATGAAATTAGATTTGCATCACAAGGTGAATTTGACCAGAGAGAAGATGGTATCCCAGCACTTGAAAAGGTTTATGGCAAATTTGACTTTAAATCTTCAAAAATATACGACAATGGTTTAAAATATCAAGTGTTATCAAATGATGAAGCTGATGTCGCACCAGCGTATACTACAGAGGGTCAAATGGTAAAAAAAGAATTTATTTTACTCGAGGATGACAAAAAAGTATGGCCACCATATAATTTGGCACCAGTAGTAAAAAAATCTATTTTAGATGAGAATCCTGATATTTCGGATATTTTAAATAAGATTAGTGCTAGCCTAGATACATCAAAGATTACAGCGTTAAATGCAGAGGTTGACGTAGACAAGAAGGAATATGAAGAAGTAGCAAAAGGCTATTATGACTCAATAAAATAGTAAGTATAAGGAGAAAATCATAATGAGTACAGCAATCGAATTTAAAGATGTTTGCATACAATTTAAGGGGACAGGATACAATGCAGTAGATCATTTAAGTATGTCTATCAAACATGGCGAACTCATTACGATTCTGGGTTCTTCAGGATGTGGAAAGACAACTCTGCTTAAGATGATTAATCGTTTGTACGAACCTTCTGCGGGGAAGATTGAATTCTTCGGCGAGGATATTGCAAGTACTGATCCGGTTCAGTTTCGTAGAAAAATAGGTTATGTAATACAACAGGTGGGCTTGTTTCCACATATGACAATAGCAGGTAATATTGCAACAGTTCCAAAGATCCTTAAATGGTCTAAGGAGGATATAAATGCTAGAGTAGATGAATTGCTTGAGCTTGTGGGTTTGGAGCCAAGTGAGTTTAAGAATAGATATCCAGCAAAGTTATCAGGTGGACAACAACAGCGTGTAGGACTTGCTAGAGCACTAGCAGTTAACCCTGATGTAATGTTACTTGATGAGCCATTTGGTGCTATAGATGCAATAAATAGAATAAATCTTCAAGATGAGTTATTAAAGATTTACAGGTCCTCAAAAAAAACATTCTTATTTGTAACTCATGATATAAATGAAGCATTTAAACTTGGCAGCAGAGTATTAATAATGAATAAGGGAAAGATACAGCAATTTGATACACCCCAAAATATTGTGACTAGTCCTGCTAATGATTTTGTAGAGTCGCTAATTAATTCGGCAAGAGGGCAGGAAGTGTTTTTTGGAGGACTTAAATTATGATAGATTATTTATTAAAATATCCTGATAAGCTATTAAAGGCGTTTACAGAACATATGGAAATTGTAGTGATTTCATTAGTTATTTCCATATGTTTTGCAGCTATATTAACGATTATTGCTAGTTATTCAAAAACAGTATCTAAATTGCTTTTGAATATATTTGCAGTGATATATTCAATACCTAGCTTAGCATTATTTGCAATTTTAGTACCACTAACAGGACTGGGCAAAGATACAGCAATCATAGTGTTGGTGTTTTATAATCAATATTTATTATTAAGAAATATTCTAGATGGTTTTAATAATGTAGAACCATCAATAATTGAAGCCGCTATTGGTATGGGCATGAGTAAAAGTCAGATTCTATTTAAAGTTAGATTGCCACTTTCAGCTAAATCTATATTTGCAGGAATTCACCTTGCGGTAGTGTCTTCAATAGGAATTGCTACAATTGCAGCATCAATTAATGCTGGGGGAATCGGTAGAATCTTGTTAGATGGTCTAAGAACATTAAATACAAGCAAAATACTATGGGGAACCTTAATGTCCGCAGGTTTAGCCATATTAGCTAATGAATTATTTAATATAATTGAAAAAAAGATTGGTGGCAAGTGGGAATAGAAAATTTTGTGTATAGTCAAAATTATATTCTAATATTTTAAAAAAGGAATAATAGTTAAAGTAAGAGTATTAATTTAAATAAAGGAGATATTATGATTGGGAATACTCACTACCAATTTAGAAGAATGAATTTTCTTAAATTTAAAACCAAAAAGATAATTATTATATTTACTATGATGATAAGTTTAATTATATTATTCCCTCATTTCGTTAGAAGTACATCTATAGTAACTATTACAAATAAACGAGTAATAAAACGTGATAATGTCGATACTTATTTAATTTATACGCAAACAGAAAATGGTAACATAAAGATATTTAACAATACTAACAGTTTATTAGAATTTAAAATCCGTTCTGAAGATCTGTATTGGGGACTTGTAATTAATAGGAAATACGAGATTAAAGCATATGGCCTCAGTATACCTTTATTATCATATTATCAAAATATTAAAAGTATTAAAGGGGTAAAATAGGTAGAAGCTTTGCGGACTTTTTATTAATATGTTTCACTCAAAGGTATGATTATGGGGTATAATAGATTAGTAAAATATAAAGCATACATTGCAAATATTCATTGACTATATTAATTTAGAATGTAGAAGTTTTTATAAATATAAAAAAATACTAATAAAGAAGGTAAAAGATATGA
>JANZQE010000290.1:0-2503 GCA_038040705.1 Clostridium sp.
TGTAATCTAATAGGCGTTCAATGTAAACATGTCACAAAACTGCCTTTTGATGGCTCTGATAGCGTAACTATTGTTAAAGAGATTGCAAAAGCTGACAGTGGTCAACAACAAATTTCACAACTCTTAATAGCTACATCCTTACCATCTGACAGAAAGTTAACTGATGCTGTAAATGCTTTATCAGACAAACGTGTTAATGAAGGAAAGTTTCCAGTAGAAGTTCAATTCTGGAATGATATTGAAAATCATATATTTAATTCGAGCAACTTGAGCGAAAGATATCATTCAAACAGTGATTACTCAGAAAAAATAAAACAGGCAAAAGAAAGGTTTAACAAAGAACGGTATTCAGAAGTTATAGATTCATTGACAGTTGATAATATTAAATTAATGAACCATGTGGAGAAATATGAAGTTTATTATCTATTAGCAAACTGTTACCACTTGATAGAGCAAAACGATAAATTCACTCACTATGCCTCAAAAATTAAAGATTTTGGATGGTGTGATGAAAGGCATAACGTGTTAATCATCATAGACAACATCATCCATAGTGATACTGATAATGCCTTAAAGATTATTGAAACCTGCATTGATAAAGAACCCGATAATACTCAGTATCAAGCTTTAAAATATTCAATAGAAATTAATCAAGGTAGCATTACAGAGTTTGAAAATTTACCTGAGGCGGTAAAGAATACATACTCTATTAAATATAACTATATGAGATACTATTCGAATCATAGTCAATTTCATGAATACGATCTAATAAAGAAACTCATTAATAAAGATGAATACTCAAGACCTTCATTCATCCTTCTATCTCTTGAATCTTCTATATTGAGGTATGCTACATCTAAAAGCCAACATCATCATATTGAAGCTGAGTTAAATTCCTTAGAACTAAATTTAAATATAATTAAGATTGACGTACCCTCATTAAAGAAATATGCGATAAATAGCATCATTACTGCCAACTGCCTCATAAATAACGAAGAAGCAGTTAAGCATTATTATAAACTAACAAAAACCACCCAATGTGGAATTCTTCCAGAAACTATCATAAACCTCGTCTCATTCACTAAAAGAAACTCAGATAAAGCGTTTTTCCTACAGGTATATAAAGATCATTCTGCTCCAAAAATAACAAAATACTTGATTGATGGCTTATATCATTTTGGTGAAATGGATGAACTAAATTATCTAATTGACTCGAATAGCAAGATTGGAGAACCTTTAACTAATGAAATAAGATCTTTTGTTGCAGTTAACCAACTTAACAATACTGATTTTTTAAAATTTTTAGATGAGGTGGATTTATTTAGCACTAATACTCTTAGAGGCTTGGCTCTATTAGGTTTAAAGTTATATGGTACTAACGATGAGAAATTTGATAAATTAAATAGAACTATCTCCTCTATTAATAAGCCTGATAACGATCTAAAAACGTTACTAGCTGACTATTACTTTAAAACTAAGCAGTACAGAGCTTGTAGTGATACATTAGATACTCTTATCAATGAATCTAATGAAGAGTATCTGTTAATCATCCAAATTCATTCTTTGATTGAAAGCTTTCAATATCAAAAGGCTAAAGACTTCGTAGATCAGAATAGTCATAATTTTGATAAGTATCTTGGCGATTTTGCTAGTTTAGTTAGTAAATTAGGTAATAAGACACAAGATTTTAGTGCTGCTGAGAAGCTATTACCCAGACTTGATAAGTACAGAAACTTATCTTGGTATTGGCGTTTAAAGCTTTTTTTAAGCATTCATAATGATAATATAGGTCAGTTGAAAAAAGATACAAGACTAATTCCACTAAATCTAGACAACAATCCTGCGGATATATGTTGGTTAGCTTCTTACGAACTAAAATACTCAAAACAAGAGAAGGCTGTTGGAAGAGTTATCAATCTTTGGCGCTCAAATCCAACTGACTTAGAAGTGCTCTCAGCTATTCAAGACTTGCTTCTTGATACAATGCTTTCTCGCAAACTTCCAAATAATTCAAATCCTCTATTTGATTTAAATTTCTCCGAAGTTGTTGATGGTTGTTTTGTTTCGTACTTTGAAGAAAAAGAACTTAGAGGGAAATATATCGATTCTAAGTCTTCAGGCAAGAACTTAGATATTATAATTTCACCTAACGATGAACTAGGTCAGCAGTTTTTAGGTAAAGCTGTTGGTGAAGAGTTTGAAATTGTAGGAAATTTTGGTGTAAGACGGAATATTAAAATTGAAGAGATTTTATCTATACCTTTAGCGATATATAGAAAAAATTTGGAGATGACATCAGATATCAACAACCCTTTTAATATGGTTTCTTTCACAGCAGACTTTAATACAGAAGAAGGCATAGCAAAATTTATTAAGGATATCAATCAGACTTCACGTTCTAATGAACAATTAGAACGACAATTAAAAGCATATCAAGAAAATCCAATGACAATAATGTGTCTAGCGGATTACGTTGGAAAAGATGTTTCTGAAATTACATATA
>JANZQE010000291.1:0-6205 GCA_038040705.1 Clostridium sp.
AGATATTTCATATATATTAAATAAATTTAATATAACAAAAGATGATTTTCTAAGTGCACTTTCGAAAGTTAGGGGAAATCAGAGAGTGGAAAATCCGGACCCGGAAGGTACTTATGAGGCACTTGTTAAATACGGAGCGAACCTTGTAGAGCAAGCTAAAAAACATAAATTAGACCCTGTCATAGGAAGAGATGAGGAAATCAGACGAGTTATAAGGATACTTTCCAGAAGAACTAAAAATAATCCTGTACTTATAGGAGAACCTGGGGTAGGCAAAACCGCTATAGTGGAGGGACTTGCCCAAAGAATAGTTAAGGGGGACGTACCGGAAGGTCTTAAAAATAAGATAGTATTTTCACTAGATATGGGAGCGCTTATTGCAGGGGCTAAATTTAAAGGTGAATTTGAGGAAAGGCTAAAAGCCGTGCTTAAAGAAGTAGAAAATAGTGAAGGTAAAATAATTTTATTTATTGACGAAATTCATAACATAGTGGGAGCCGGAAAGTCAGAGGGATCTATGGATGCAGGAAACATGATAAAACCACTTCTAGCAAGAGGAAGTCTTCATTGCATTGGTGCAACTACTTTTGATGAATATAGAAAATACTTAGAGAAGGATAAGGCCTTAGAGAGAAGATTTCAGCCAGTAACAGTAGAGGAACCAAGTGTTGAAGATTCTGTATCAATACTTAGAGGACTTAAAGAAAAATTTGAAATATACCATGGCATAAGAATACATGATTCAGCTATTGTTGCAGCAGCAAAACTTTCGGATAGATATATAACTGCAAGATTCCTCCCGGATAAGGCAATAGATCTTATAGATGAGGCTTGTGCTATGATAAGGACTGAAATAGATAGTATGCCTACTGAGATGGACATCACTAAACGTAAGATATTTCAGCTTGAAATTGAAAAAAGTGCACTGTCAAAAGAAAAGGACGAGGCTTCAAAGAAAAGGCTAGAGACACTAGAGAAAGAGTTAAGTAATTTAAAAGATAAAGATAATGAAATGACAGCAAAATATGAAAAAGAAAAATCTAAGATAGTTGAAATTAGAAATTTAAAAGCAGAGCTAGATGTTGCAAAAGGAGAAATAGAAAACTCTGAAAGGGAATATGATTTAAATAAAGTAGCGGAACTTAAATATGGAATTATTCCTGATTTGGAAGGCCAAATAGAAGAAAAAGAACAAGAACTTAATGAAAACAATGAAACCGCTATGCTTACAGAAGAAGTAACGGAAAAGGAAATATCACAGATAGTATCAAAGTGGACGGGGATTCCTGTAGCAAGCCTTGTAGAAGGTGAGAGAAGAAAACTACTAAGGCTTGAAGAAGAATTATCACAAAGGGTCATTGGTCAAAAGGAAGCTGTTACTGCGGTTTCAAATGCGGTTATTCGAGCGAGAGCAGGAATGAAGGACCCAAGACGCCCTATAGGTTCATTCATATTCCTTGGACCCACTGGTGTTGGTAAGACTGAGCTTGCTAAGACACTGGCTAGAACACTGTTCGATAGCAAAGACAATATTATAAGGATAGACATGTCTGAGTATATGGAAAAATATTCTGTATCTAGACTAATAGGTGCACCTCCAGGATATGTAGGCTATGAAGAGGGTGGGCAGCTTACAGAAGCGGTTAGAAGAAAACCTTATAGTGTTTTATTGTTTGATGAAATAGAAAAGGCTCATGAAGATGTGTTTAACATATTTCTTCAGATATTAGACGATGGAAGGCTAACAGATAATCAAGGTAAGATTGTGAATTTTAAAAACTGCATAATAATTATGACTTCAAATATTGGGAGCAATTATTTATTGGAGAATAAAGAAAGTAGTGGTATAGAACAGCATATTCGTGATAGAGTTATGAATGAATTAAAGTCTAAATTTAAACCTGAATTTCTAAATAGACTAGATGATATTATATTATTTAAACCATTAGATACAAAAGAAATAGAAGGTATAGTTGATATATTTCTTGAGGATATAAAAAGTAGGCTTAAAGATAAAAATATAACAATGAAAGTAACAGAGGGTGCTAAGGAATTTATGGCAGCGGAAGGTTATGATCCAATTTATGGTGCACGTCCACTAAAGAGATATATTGAAAATGTATTAGAAACATCTATAGCTAAGAAGATTATTAGAGGGGAAATATATGACGGTTCTGTTGTTTCCGTAGATGCAAAAGGTGGGCAAATTATAATTGAGAAAAATAATTAATAAAAAAGTTGACTAAAATTTGATTGTTTGGTATACTAATAAAAATAATTCAAACAAATATTATAAACATTATAAGTATTTACACAAATGGAGGGACGTATTATGGAAAACATTATTAGAAAAGGAATAGTACAATTATATTTTAGCATGTATTTTAGCTTGGGCTGGTATTTTAGCGCTGGTTATTTGTTTTGTAAAAATATATATATTTCCTTTTTTAATGAGAGTAACACAAAAATACGAATCACGGTGTAGGTAAGCGGAACGCTAAATTTTTAATTAGCGGGGCTACAATAGTGGATGTATGAAGAAGACTCATTAATGGGTCTTCTTTTTTGTTCGAAAAAATACACAAATAAATGGAGGAATTAGAAATGATAGTAATTATGGACCCAAGAGCACCAGAGACTGAAATTGAAAGAATAAAGAAGAGAATTGAAGCGAAAGGCTGTACCGTACAGAGGATTCAAGGAGAAACACAAAGCGTGTTTGGACTGGTAGGGGATACAAGTCGAATTGATCCAATTCAACTAGAAGCAAATGAAAGTGTCAAGAAAGTGCTTAGAGTATTGGAACCTTTTAAACGAGCAAATAAACTTTTTCACCCACAGGACACTATAATAAAAGTTGATAATGAAGTTATTGGAGGAAATAAAATTGCAATTATAGCAGGACCTTGTTCAGTAGAAAGTGAAGAACAAATTATTAATATAGCAGAAAGTGTAAAGAAATCAGGAGCTACTTTTTTAAGAGGTGGTGCATACAAACCAAGAACTTCTCCATATAGCTTTCAAGGGATGCAAGAAGATGGTCTAGCACTTCTTAGACTGGCAAAAGAGAAAACTGGGCTACCTATTGTAACAGAACTTATGTCTACTAAGGCAATGGATAGAGTAGCTGAGTATGCAGATGTAATACAGATTGGTGCAAGAAACATGCAAAACTTTGATTTGTTAAAAGAAGTAGGGAAACTAAGGAAGCCAATTCTTTTAAAAAGAGGATTATGTGCTACTGTTGAAGAATTTCTTATGTCAGCAGAATACATAATGGCAGAAGGAAATGAACAGGTAATTCTTTGTGAGAGAGGAATTCGAACATTTGAAACATACACAAGAAATACCTTAGATTTAAGTATTGTACCAGCAATAAAGAAATTAAGTCATCTTCCAATTATTATTGATCCAAGTCATGCGGCAGGAATGTGGTGGATGGTAGAATCACTTTCAAAAGCAGCCATTGCAGTTGGTGCGGATGGTTTAATGATTGAAGTGCATAATGATCCTGAAAATGCAATGTGTGATGGAGCGCAATCCATTAAACCAGAACGTTTTGATTCACTTGTTCAAAAATTACGAGAAATTGCTAAAATAGATGGTCGATGTATATAATAGATTGAGGTGAATGGGAATGGATGGGTTGGACTTTAATATAACAGTAGTAGGGCTCGGACTAATAGGTGGAGCTTTTGCAATGGCATTAAAAGATCTAAAACCTAAAAATTTATGGGGAATAGATATAGATGAAAATACCATTGAAAGTGCTGAAAATATGGGAATTATAGATAAGGGATATAGTAATGCAGAAGTTCCATTAAAAAATTCGGATATAGTAATTATTGCATTATATCCGAATTTAACAGAAAAATTTATAAAAGAAAATAATGAATTTTTTAAGAGTGGAGCTATTATCACAGATAGTGCAGGCATTAAAGAGACACTTGTAACAAATGTAAATGCATTTATTAGGGAGGATGTAGACTTTATTGGAGGGCATCCTATGGCAGGAAGAGAAAGTAAAGGTCTTGCTTATGCCAGCAAGGAAATATTTAATAATGCAAATTATATACTTACACCTACTAAAAAGAATAAAAGTGTGAATATAAATATTTTAGAGTGTATTATAAAGAGGATAGGCTGTAAGAATGTAGTTAAAATAGATCCTATAGCTCATGATGAAATAATAGCATACACAAGCCATCTTCCTCATATCATAGCCGCAGCTTTAATGAATAGTGATAATCTTCCAATAGATACAGAAAAGTTTATAGCCGGTGGCTTTAAGGATGTAACAAGAATTGCAGATGCTAATGCGGATTTATGGGCTGAGCTACTTATGGGAAACGCAGATAATATAATAAATAAACTTGAAATTTTCGAGCAGAATATAAAAGGAATAAAAAATGCTCTAAAAGAAAAAAATGAAGTGTTTATAAAGGCTGAGTTTGAAAGTGCAGGAGCGCTGCGAAGGGAGATGTAATAGTGGGAAAATCACACAGTATATTGGTAAATCTTCCGGATAAAAAGTACCCCATATACATACAGAAAGGGTTAATCCAAAATATCGGAAGTGAGATAAAAAAAATATATGCAAATAAAAAAATAGTCATTATAACAGATTGGAATGTGGAATACCTGTATGGTGACAAAATAGAAAATAGTTTAAAGGAAGAAAATTTCGTTATAAAAAAGGTTATAATAGAGCCAGGGGAAAAGAGTAAATCCTTTGAAACACTACAAGACGTTTGCGAAGAAATTTTAGATTTTGGATTAGGAAGAGGCGATTTAATTATTGCCTTTGGAGGAGGAGTCGTTGGTGATTTAGGAGGCTTTGCTGCGTCTATATTATTACGAGGAATTGCTTTTATACAGATTCCAACCACACTCCTTGCACAAATTGACAGTAGCGTGGGAGGTAAGGTAGCTATTAATTCTAGAAGTGGTAAGAATTTAATAGGAAGTTTTTATCAGCCTGAAGCGGTATTTATTGACCCGGAGCTTCTAAATTCTTTAAGCGAGAGAGTTTTTAATGATGGTATGGCTGAGGTAATAAAATGTGCTGCAATTAGAGATGAAAAATTATTCCATAAGCTTTTAGAGTATGATACAGTTGAAATGCTTATGAATAATATAGAAGAACTCATTTACACATGTTGTGATATAAAAAAGAGTGTGGTACAAGTGGATGAAAAAGATGTAGGTGAAAGAATGCTTCTTAATTTTGGACATACAATAGGTCATTCTATAGAAAAAATGTTTAACTACGAAACTTTCACTCATGGAGAAGGAGTCGCAATGGGAATGATTGCAATTACAAAAAACAGCGAACTTCTGGGAGTTACAGAAAGTGGAACCCTAATGCTTTTAATAAAACTTATAAACAAATATAACCTTCCTAGTAGCCTTCCTAATATGGATAAAGAAGAGTTTTATAAAGCACTTTTATTGGATAAAAAAAATATTAATGAAGATATGAACTTGATTTTACTTAAAAGAATAGGTTTGGGGTTTATTGAAAAAATAAATCAAGATGATATAGCTAAATATGTAGGTTAAGGGGAGTAGTGAAAATGAATACCATTAAAATAACACCATCTAGTCTACAAGGGAAAATTTTAGTTCCACCCTCAAAGAGCCTTTGCCATAGAGCTATTATTGCAGCTGGACTTGCAAATGATACTTGCAATGTAGAAAATGTAGTGTTTTCAGAGGATATTTTAGCTACTTGCAATGCAATGAGGGGCCTAGGGGTATCAGTTACAAAAGGCAAAAACAATGCAATAATAAATGGAAAGAATTTTTCAAATAAAACCGAAAATAATATTGATTGTTCGGAATCGGGCTCTACCCTTAGGTTTCTGATTCCTATAGCTCTACTTACAGGGAGCGAATTTACTTTTACAGGTAAAGGAAGACTGGTCACAAGGCCTCTTACCCCTTACTATAAAATGTTTAAAGAACAGGATATTAAATATAGTTCTAATGATGGTCTCCCACTTACAGTTAAAGGAAAGCTAAAGGCTGGTGTGTATAAATTACCAGGAAATATTAGTTCGCAATTTATAACTGGACTTCTTTTTGCACTTCCACTTTTAAAAGGGAATTCAAAGATAATTGTGACTACGGAGCTGGAATCAAAAGCATATGTGGATTTAACAATAGATATACTTAGTAAATTTTCTGTTCATGTAGAAAATTT
>JANZQE010000292.1:0-2602 GCA_038040705.1 Clostridium sp.
CTTTAAGCATAAAGTATATTAGCATTCCAAGTCCATATATATCCGTTTGCATACAACTTTTACCTGACCCATATTGTTCTGGGGCTGCATATCCATTTGAACCAGCACACGCTATATCTTTCTCCGTATCTTCCTTATAAATTTTTGAAATACCAAAATCGATTAAAACGACCTTCCTGCTAGGAGTTATCATTATATTGGATGGTTTTAAATCTCGATATATGATAGCTGGGTTCTGATTATGCAAATACCCTAGAATATCACATAAATCTAATGTAATCCCACAAATTTCATCCCGTTCTACGTTACCACTTTCCTTAACATACTCAGCTAGTGTTTGTCCTTCTACGTAGTCTTGGACCATATAAAATTTATTTTTTTCATAAAAAACATCAACTATTCTCCTAATACCTAAATGATCTAGATTTTTTAAAATGTTAGCTTCTGTCAAAACATCTATGTTTTTCGTATCTTTTATTATTTCTTTTATAGCCCAAAGGTTTTTAAACACAATATTTTTGCATAAATAAACTATACTCATGCCACCCTTGCCTAGAATCTTAATTACCTCGTATTTACCGTCTAATATATCTCCACTATTTAACATAATTCACCTCTTGTATAAATGTTTAATAATTTATTCACATAATAATATACGTATAAATGCAAATTTTTAAAGGAGTTTTTCTTTTTTAGTCATATCTTATCTAACATCAATATATACATATACTATGATTGTACCAAATTTTAAGTGAATTTGCTAGAATTTAAATTGCATTTCTACAATTTTCTTGAAAATTTAAATTGTATTTCTTTGAATTTTTAAGTACCATTCTTAGCAGCATGAATATAATGATACTGTAAAGCAAATTAAGGAGATGACAAGCGGTGGCTTACAGTGCTAGAGAGTTGTTAGCTAGAATAATAAAGTGCGAAGCAGGTGGAGAGGGAGAAAACGGAATGAAAGCCGTTGCCTCTGTAGTTATGAACAGAGTTAACGTAGCCTATGGTGAATACTTTAGGTTAGGTCAAGGTAATTTAAGAAATATTGTATTTCAAGGTGGACAATTTGATTGTGCAACTTCTGTGCTTAACAACATGCCTAACCCACAAACCATTTGGTCAAGCCCACCTGAACAGATACATTATGACATTGCCGATTGGGCCTTAGCTGGCAATAGATTATATACAACCGGCGCTTCCTTATGGTATTTTAACCCATTTGCACCTGGGTGCCCATTTTTGTTTCCTTTCAATGGTAATGGTTCCTTTCAAGTATCTGTAGCTGAGCATTGCTTTTACAATCCCACAAAGGGGTATGGTTTAACTTAATTGGAAATCATTATTACTAATCGTTTATATAATAATTTAATATAATTTTTTAAGGGGGATATTATATGTTTATAGCACCACCTAATAATTTCAATGGAGCTCCAATGTGGAACTCTGCTTCTATGTTTTCTGATCCACCAATGATGCCTCTTCCAAATTTTGATATGCCTGAGGACGAAAGACAAGCTAAACCGCCTATGTTTCAATCTACTGTTAGTGCGGAGGAATTAACTGAACCTATGCCACCCATAGTTAATAACCCACTTTATAATCAAGGTTGGTTAACCACACAAATAGGGAAATATATAAAAATAGAATTTTTAATTGGGACTAATATGTGGATTGATAGAGAAGGCATTTTACAAGAAGTTGGCATTAGTTATATTGTCATTAAAGAGACTGGTTCAAATGATATAATAATGTGTGATATATACTCTATTAAATTTGTAAGAGTTTTTGAGAATCAAGCCGTTAAATGTAGATCATCACACGATAAAAAATAGACCATATCTATTATCACAATGTAAAACCACACAAACATATGAATTTGAAACTACAATTCAGATGGCGATAAAGAGTAAAAAATGCACCTAGTAAGAATTAACTTACTAGATGCATTTTTTTATAATTTACTTCACTTTAACTGCTTCTTCATACTTTACTCCAAATGTGTCCACAGTGACCTTTTTCATTATTTGATCTTTTTTAGGTTTGTCATTTTGACCTGTCTCTACGGAAACTATTTTATCTGCTGTTTCCATACCTTCTGTAACCTTACCAAAAGAAGCATAGTCACCATCTAAATGGCTAGCAGCATTAACCATTATAAAGAATTGTGATCCAGCTGAGTTTGGATCACCACTTCTCGACATAGAAATCACTCCTCTTTCATGCTTTAAAGGATTTTCAAAATTATTATTAGCAAACTCTCCAGCTATTTCGTAACCAGGACCACCTCCGCCAGTTCCGTCAGGGTCCCCTCCTTGTATCATAAAACCTGCCATTACTCTATGAAAAATTAATCCATTATAATATTCACTGTTTATTAATGAAACAAAATTTCTAACAGAATTTGGTGCAATTTCAGGATACAATTCTACTTTTATAACTCCGCCATCTTCCATCTCTATAGTAACTAATGGATTTTTATCATTTGGTCCTTTTTCTGGTTCAATTTTTTGTGCAGGCTCTACCTCTTTCTGTACTTCTGGAGTAGGCTCAACGTTATTTTGCTGCTTACTTGTACATCCTGATGTTAAAACTACAAAGA